>CAZADN010000403.1:0-1509 GCA_964483895.1 uncultured Legionellaceae bacterium | reverse complement strand
AACGTATAATCTAAGTATTATGACCCCGGAAAATATAACAAACTATAAAAAGAAAACGTCCCTAAACCAATTACCGCAAGTTTATTATAAGCTATTTATAAAAGAGTTAGAAAGAGCACATCAACAAGGATATGTTGTTTGGGATGTTATTGATGCAATCAGTCAACATGCATCACTTTATTGGCGAGACTTATCTGAGGAAGAACGTACTGTTCTCACGCAAACGATTTTAATTGATTTTAATAATGCGCGTTTTCGTATTCCTTATGAACATATGCAAGAAATTAACCAGCTTAATGCTCAAGGAAAGCTATTATATGCGTCTGGTTTAGAAAAAATAACCCCATTAAAAGATGGAACATTCGAATTACTTTTTGAAAATGGACATAAAAAAATTACTGCTAAAATCATTAATAATACTGGGCCTTCAACACGTCTCGATGATATGGATGATTTTATAAAAAATCTAGCTGCAAAAGGAATAATAGAACAGCATAGATTAGGTGGTATTAAAGTAAATGATCAACTGCAAGTAGTTAGTCAAAATAAAAAAAATCCTTATATCTATGTTGCAGGGCCATTAGTAATCGGTGAATTTTTAAACGCCTTTACTGTTAATGAAATACGCTCGCTTATTGAGACTTGGTTGCCAGCGAGCGAGGTCATCTCTCCTGTTGCGAATACTCGCTCCAACTTGTAGAAATATTAAATGAAAAGTAGGTGAAAAATATGAATGATGAATATACATTTCCCATGGAAATCCGAGATGCCATAAGCAGAAAATTACCTAATCGTGATTTAATAAATTTTATTAAAACGTCAAAGAATAACTGGTTTTTGTTTAAGCCTCTAATGGATGTTCGTAAGCTGTTACATCATGTTGTTTGTGGTGAATATGAAGCGATGCAGGTGTTGTTACAAGAAAATGAAACCTTAATTTTTAAAAAGGATACAATAACTGATCCTTCTGGACGAACTTTTGAGAATATCAGTCCCTTTGAATACGCGCTTTGGGCTCTGGATAAACACATGTGGACATCAATGCTTCAATACATTCCTAAAGGAAGCAAAATAGTAGAGAATTTGCTTTCTCAATATAATACCATAAACACGAAGGGTATTACTTATACACTAAAGCAAAACACAGTTACTGAAAAGCATTTTAATTTTGATACGATTATTAATGCCTTTAATGAGCAAGTGAAGCTTGTACGACTTAAGTTTGCATCTTCGACGGATTGGGATGTTATTAATAAGCAGTGGATAGAAGAGGTGGGTAGCGCACAAATCCTTCTGCCTGCTCATGTGATTTATGAATATTGTTCTTCGAAGCATTTTGGTAAACAAACAGATTTCAGCGTACAGCCAGAATTGATAAAGCAATTTTTTAATCCAAAAACTCAAGAATATGAAAATTGGCTTGCTAGTGATTCTAAGATAGGTCTTGAATTTGCACTCTATAAAGGGAGAAATAATCGGTGTGAAGCTCATCACGAGTCCCGTAAATAT
>CAZADN010000402.1:0-1511 GCA_964483895.1 uncultured Legionellaceae bacterium | reverse complement strand
AAATGACCTTATTTACAAAAGGGAGCACTGTAGATACTCTGTGGCCAGAGATATTATATTTTTCACGAAGACTAGCACAAACGAGCTGTGCACTATCTTCATTAGTTAACAACCTGATATTTTTTGCCCCGTATTGTTTAACATAAGATAATACTATTTCCTCTACTTCATCTGGATCAATTTGATGAAAGTCTCTAGAAATTTCGTGAATGGCATTAAAACAGCATCGATTTTTATAAGTTAATTCACCCAAACAATACGGGCTACCAATTAACACCATCACCTGATCATTACTGTAGCGTAATTTAGAAAAGTCGCATTTAATGTATACTACATTATATAGGAATATATCTATCATGCGTTCTCCTGAATTCAGCGGTGTTAGTTGTAACCACTAATAAAAATTGTAAAATAAGCATTCAATAAATTCAGTATAATGTATCATATGTATTCAAAATAAACAAATATAGAAGTGAATATATGGAAATAAATAATGGACATGCATGATGAAATTCTTGAGATATTATTCAATACATTACCGTATGTGTTTTGGAAAGATGTAAACGGAAAATACCAGGGGGGCAACTTAAATCAAGCACGAAATTTGGGCTTTAACTCACCCACAGAGTTTGTTGGTAAAACTATTTTTGAAATTTTAAAAGATAAAAAAACAGCTCAATTCATTGATGAAACCGATAATAAAGTAATGAGGGATGATATTACTTTATTGAATGAAGAAAAAATCGTTGAACTAAGTGGTGAAAAAATTTATTTGTCTCAGAAGTCGCCAATTCATAATGACGAAGGCGTTGTTATTGGTATGATTGGTTTTGCAATGGACATTACAGACATTAAACGACAAGAAGAATTAGCGAAACAAGAGCGGGACAGTCTTATTGTCATCGCCGCTCAAAAAGAGGCTGAACGATTAAAACTTGAAAGTGAAGCCCGTAAAGTAAAATTAAAGGCACAGGAACAATTCACCAAAACAGCCAATCAAGTGGCACATGATATTCGCTCTCCGTTAGCCAGTTTATTGATGATTGTAAAATCATGTGAAGATATTCCAGAAAGAGAGCGTATTGCACTGAGGGAAGCGAGCACCCGTATTAGTGATATTGCAAATAACTTACTCCATCTATATCAACCTGAGAAATATGAAATACCTATTGAAATAGAAGGGAGGCAGCCAATTTTACTTTCTGCAACGTTACTACAGCTTTTAACTGAAAAAAAGTTTCAATACCAAGACTCCTTGATAAATTTTGATTGTCAATTTAATAATGCCGGACAATTTGCATTTATTGATATTGAGCCGTCCTCCTTTAAGCGTATGATATCCAATTTAATAAACAATGCTATCGATGCATTTGAGCGCACGGCAGGAACAGTAACGCTTAAGTTGGATGGGTCTGATAAGTTGGTAAACATCATTGTGCAAGATAATGGTAAGGGAATGTCAGCAGCGTTAATAAAAAAAATTATGAATAATATGGTGGTAACAGAGGGTA
>CAZADN010000401.1:0-1514 GCA_964483895.1 uncultured Legionellaceae bacterium | reverse complement strand
GCTCTGTAACAGATGCTGAGAAAGCATCTGTGGTTTGAGCATGGATAAAAATATCTGCGGCTAGCCTTAACTTAGCTACTTCACTGCTTTCCATAAAGTCTGTTAGAATTACATATTTATAGCCGTAGTCATTATTGGCTAAAGCATTTTTAACCTCTGATATATAGGGGTGATCCTGAGGCAATCCGTAATTCATAGGTAATATAAGTGTGACTTTTTCCAATATTTCTCGAGGTAGCGTTTGAATTACTGATATTACTTTTAAGTGTTGCTGCTCCATTTTAGAATTGTAACCTATTACAATTGTTATACTGCTTGAGTCTACATTATTGGCTTTTTTATATACTCGCTTTAAATCTTCTGGACTCGAATCTCCCTTAGTCAAATTATCAATCTCATCATAAACATCTAATCCAAATTTAATTTTATTAATCTTTTCGTCGTAAAATGCTCCGTATATTTGTTTAAATGTTTGCACCATATCATCACTAGCCATTGTTATATACGTGGAGTGCTTTAAATACTTCTTTAACATGGTACTCTTAATAGGATTTCTTAATAAATCACTTCCCCAAAATGTAATAACTAACTTCCTATATTTTTTTATGATAATACCATACAAATTTTCAGCATAGCTAAATATTCCTTGTATGTGTACTACATCAAAACCATTGGCTAGTCTAAAGCTTTTAGATAAATTTACCTTTGCATTGATACTAAACACTATAGCTCTGACTTTTGGAATTTTAGTTAATAAAGCGGGTAGATAACCTTTTGCTAGGTCTATGATATTTATTTTGTTTGCCATATAAAAAGAATCGTATTTGCCGATGCTACCCCTAATTTTTGTCAAGTAAATGTTATGACCTTTAGGTAAAAGGACACGTTCTATATATTTCTTAATAAATATAGAATCACTGTTACCTATAAGCAATATTTTCATAATTGAACCTCTTAGCAAAGATATTTTATATAAAATACAATTTATTTCGGCAACAGATTAATAAGGTTGTTTACTATTATTTCATATGAATACTTTTCCACAAACTTTTTATTTAACTCATGTTCAATTTTTCCACATTCATAAAATCTAACGTATTTCTCTTTGATATATTTCTTTATCTTAACGAAGTCTTCATCTGCGTTTGCTTCTTCATAACAAACACCCAAACCATTACCCTCAATCATTTGTTTTAGCTCACTATTTGCAAGGTCGCCAGACATTGAACAGATAATTGGCTTATCCATAACTAAATATTCATAGAACTTGCCAGTTATTACACCAGTAGAATCTTTTCTATTCCATGAAGCAAGTAATAAAATATGAGCTTGCTTTTGTTTGATTAAAGACTCAGTGTGATCAATATATCCAAAAAATTCACAACTACTTAAAAGATTGTATCTATTAGCCTGCTCAGCAAATATTACTTCGTTGTTCCCCGCATATTCAAACTTTATTTTCCGGAGATCAATTATATTATCTTTTATTAAATCTTCCACTGCTTTAAATATTG
>CAZADN010000400.1:0-1518 GCA_964483895.1 uncultured Legionellaceae bacterium | reverse complement strand
TTACACAGGAAGATTATGAAAAATAAATTCAATCAAGTAGTTAAAAAATTAATTAGTGATAATGTATTAGAGATATATCGTCCAGAATCTCTATTATACCAAAATAGTTATCCTTACCTAAAATTAGATCTTCCTATAGATGGTGTTAGTGGATTAATGTTTAGTCAAGATGTTATGCATTATATAGATGAGCATCATATGACTATTTTTGAAGATTTAGAGCAACAAGGCGAACACAGTTCTTTTCATTATACTGCCAAATTACAAAGTTCTGACAAATTCTATGTATACCGGTTACGAGTATTTTTTAATGACAAAGATCAACCTATCTCTGTAAGTTGGTATCGAAAATCACAGATGGAATCTGATGAATTGTACATCCCAGTTGAATTAACGCCTCGTGAAATTAAACTTACTATGGATTTTGCCGCAGAACAGATAAAAACTTTAATTGATTTAATTCACTTTCAACAAACAACGCAAGTCAATGAAGCAAAAGAAAGTTATAAAGCGCTATATCTGAAATATGATGGATTAATAGATGCCCAAGCTGAAGGTGTTCCATTTCCAATTGAAGAAGCACTAACTTATCTTGCAGAAATGAAAAAATGTCTTTCACTGGAAGAAGAGTTTAGTATTTGCTCAGCTCACAGCAAATTGGCTTATATCAAAAGACTAGAAACATTGATTCAAACTCCACATCAAATCGTAACTGAAAACGAAGCTATCGCGATGGATTTTTCATCTTCTATTGATGAATCAAGTTTAGATACACAACTCGCCATTAATATTATCCCTGATGTTAATGTATTAGACTCTTCTAAACCAAAAATACAAACGGCGGCATTAGAACAACTATTTGCAGATATTTCTTCAAAGCAATCTTCTATTCCTGATACTTTTAAAATAGTTCCAACGACAAATAAACGAATCTTTAATGAAAATTATTTACTGTTTATTAAAAATTTACAAAGTGATTATCGAAATTGCTGTGAACATTATCTTTTAACTATGGAAAGCCATTCTTCAATCAGAGAATTAAAGCATTTTAAAAGATTAGATCTTACGATGGATCTTATTAAAAAAGAACAAGATCGTATTGAAACAAAATATGTACAAACATTGCTAATATTTGGAGAGCAAACACCTGATATTATAGAACGACTTCACGCGTCGCAGTCAACAATTGATTCGCTCATGATGAACAGTGTCATGTTAGTTATTCGAAACAATAAAAGCCTGTTTTTACAATTAATTCTAGAGCATAAAAAATTTACAACCAATGAACTAATAGAGATATTAAAAACAATACTGTCTAATATTGGCGCTGCAGAATGCTTAAATGAGGTATTAAAGCTATATCGTATCAATTCATTTTTGTTACAAAGAGATAGCAACAATGTATTACTCGCAACTTATTTATTTAGGTTGCCTATAACAAATATGATGCGAACAGCTTGTTTTTATGATATTCCAGCATTATCATCACCAACTTTTTATCAAAAACTTTATGTTGAA
>CAZADN010000399.1:0-1521 GCA_964483895.1 uncultured Legionellaceae bacterium | reverse complement strand
AAAAAGAATAGCAAAACTGGAATCATTTTATGACAAGTTCTTTCAATATGATTGATAAAACTCTTAAGAAAAGCATTCAAGATAATTTGGAGCAATCCAGTGATATTAATTCTAGCACTGTTTATAATTATCCAGGTCCTGATGTTCCTTATGATGAAGAACTTGATAATCAGAAAAATGTCAAAAAAACCAATGATTTAAGCCAAGTCTTAAGTAATTGTTTAAATATCAAATCTAATAAAAAACATTCGCTGTAATTTTGATTTGAAACTAATCTTAAACGAAGCAATCCTCTTAATTCTCTATTATTGATTTATTCTGAATATGATATTTCTCGAATGTAAAACCTTAATATATTTTATTTAAGATAAACTAAATATATTAAAAACTATTTACATAGGTGAGGCTTGAGAATGGTCAAGTCTTTCAAACCCTCTAATTTGGAATTTGGAAGTTGCAATAACTCTGTGAGTCGTTATACTTTAAATTATTCATTTAAATATTACAATTATGGCTGGTGAATTTTCTTCCACTGCTCATTGGCGAGACTCGGCTCGTAGTGCCCGTTTTTTTATGGTCGATGAGCGTGCTGCATTTCCAATTTTTTTATTTTTAATGCACATTCGAATTTGGACCGGAGTCTTGGTCATTATCTCAGCTCTTTTTTTTGGGATTATCGAGCATTATGGATTTACTGTTCCTGTTTTTTTAAGGTGGCTTAGAAATTTTTTAGCAGGCCCTATTAAATCATCAAAACCTTGGTGGTAATTCATGGCTAACGATATTTCTAAAAACATGGCCCTCATTGCGGCAGGGATGAATGCTAAATTTTATTTAAATGAGCGCTTTGTGACTTTTGAGGAAGTTTTTTCTCCCACTGGTCTTTTACCTGCAATTGCAAGACGAGCCGATCAACTTTGCTCCTTATGCTTAGGATATGGCTTAGGCATTACATTTGATGAAACTGAAAACGCTTTATTAGGTACACGTGTTATTTTTGATGAGGTTACGCCAAATGTTTTAAGATTATTGTGTATGACTGATGTTATTAATGAGCTTATTCAAGGCAGCCCTGTCAGAGATTATACCCCTCTAGACGAACTTATGTATGATTAATCTACGATTGTAAAGAATTAGCAAAGATTATTTAAAATAAGAATTCGTTAAGGTTTGATGTATATCCTTAAGTTATAACATTATTGGTAAGGGCATTTATGGCAGCAGCAAATTTAACTTTTTTTATTAATTCAACGGAACAGCCAGTTACTGAAGATGATGTGGTGGATTTATTATCTGGCGTGGATAGAAATGTTAAATATTTAGAAACTCTTTTAAAATCACGCCACAGTCCCGAACTCGAGCAAGCAAAAAATTATTTAACAACTTTTTTAAAGCGCTCAGAAAGTATATTAAATGCTCATGAAGAGAACTTAAAAAACACGATGTGATCTATTTGCTATACTTAACATACAATTTCTAATTGAACGCTCGAATGACAGATAAAATCACAACTGAACAAGC
>CAZADN010000398.1:0-1523 GCA_964483895.1 uncultured Legionellaceae bacterium | reverse complement strand
TCCAAATGTCAACAGCTCCTAACAGTTGTCAGTAATTTATATCTGATTTTTGCCTGTTCTCATGCTCTCAACTTCACTTATTAGATTATCAGTTTCTTGTTTTTGATTTTCAGATATACTCCAAATAGATAAATTATCTTTCGTTTTTAAGTCAATTTTTTCAACATCAATTTTTTCCTTTAATTCTTTTTTAAGTTTATTATATGTTGGACTTATTATCGCTCCTGGTATATATAAAATAAACCCGATAGTTAATGCTGCAAGCATGCCACTTATATCTCCAGTAAATACTGAGATTAATAATGATGAAACTATTAATGACATTCCAATCATGGTTATTGCAAACAACATGTATCTGTTTCTATCATAATGATATTTTAATGTATTTAATTCTTCAATATTAGAAATATTTGAGACTAAACTATTAATAGATTCTTGAGTTTTATTCTCATCAGAAAAACTATTCAATATTTTTTCTATTGCTGCTTTAGTTCTTGGGTAGTTATTGTTGTTGTAATAAGTATTATCTTTTTCAGATTTGTATTTTTCACCAAGATGCTTTAATAAGTCTAATATAAAGATTGTATTAGCTAGGTCTTCTAATGTTTTCTTCAACTCATGCTTTAGAGCGTCGGACTCAGGCTTATCAGTTAATATTTGTTGGGTTGTTTGATACCCTTGTTGTTTTAATATAGTCTCATGATTTTCTAATCTTTTTTTAAGGTCATTAAGCTCAGTATATGGAGTTTTAGAATTCCAAAAACCTATATTCATATTTATTTGCTCCGGTTAAGTATCTTTGTTTAGACATGCGCCAATACTATTGTTTGCAAATAATATCATGTGAATAAAATATTGTCAATATTGGCAGCAAAAACCAAAATTTTCAAATTAAAACATATAGGTTGGGATGTAAAGCCTAACGGCGCTGCCTTAAGGAATTTCGCTTCGAAGCCGAATCTCTGGATCCCGCGGACAAGCCACGGGACGTAGGAAAAAGACTTAAAGTAGCGCCATTAAATTTATTTTAGAGCGTGATATGCAATTACCTGATGAATTAGAAGAATTATTATTAGAGTTTTTAATGCCATTAACTTAAGTAGGTTGAGCTGTAAAGCCCAACATTTCGATCCTCATTAATTTCCTACCAATGTTTTTAAACGCTGGGCTTTACAGCCCAGCCTACGAATTTATGCTTTTTGTATCACATCTTTTTGCATGAATGGTTTTAATACTTCAGGTACAATTACGCTACCATCTGCTTGCTGATAATTTTCAAGAATGGCGACTAATGTCCTACTTAAAGCAATCGCTGTACCATTAAGGGTATATGGATAAACTTTTTTATTATCTTTAGTTTTATAACGAATATTAAGCCGTCTTGCTTGGAAATCTGTACAGTTTGATGCTGAGGTTATTTCTCCGTATTTTTCATCAGAATCACGTCCTGGCATCCAGGCTTCGACGTCGTATTTTTTATATGCGGCGGCACCTAAATCTCCAGAGCATATTCTAAAAAAAAG
>CAZADN010000397.1:0-1524 GCA_964483895.1 uncultured Legionellaceae bacterium | reverse complement strand
TGCAAAATTAATAAGTATACTTAAACTAGCTAGAACTATAACCATCACAGCTTGAGTAATAACCGCAACCTTTTCATCTGGCATGAGTCATATAATGATTCCAGCAATTCTCGCTGGAACATTTCTAAATTTAGGCCTAAGCTACTCCAAAGTTAATATAGTCCAAAAGGCTTTTCAAAAATCTTTTGACTGGGACACGCTACCGTCAAGCAATATTGACCCAGCTAACACCCCAGTAAGTCAGATCAAAATTTAACAACACAATTACCCGTGCAAAACTATTATTGAGAATAATTTTTATATTCTGTAAAATGGCAGATCTTAATAATCCTTAAATGTAGTGCCTATGTATGATTTTGCTTTACTTGAAAAAGTAAGAATAAACAGTGAATTTGATAACATGCAACTGCTATCTGAACAAAGAGAAGAATTGCGGTGCGCCAAGCCTTATGCTGGGTTAAATATTTTACATAACGTACCTTTGACAATGTCTACGGTATTTAAAGCTGAGGCTCTCGCTCTTGGGGGAGCAACTATAACCTCTTTTATTTCAAACGTTATTCCTCCTGATAAAAAAGCTATTGATTTATTACGCCAAGCAAATTTCACCGTAACAGACACTCTTGATTTTCAAGAAAAATTTGATTTACACTTAGATTGTTGTGCTGAACTCAGAAATATTTCAAAGCCACACATTGGTGCAATAGAATTAACTCAATCAGGGAGTATGCTTTATAAAGAAGCGAATTTAGATTACCCAATAATTTCGGTTGATGACTCCAAACTCAAAGTACTAGAAACTTTTTTAGGTACAGGAGATGGTTTAGCACGCGCATTAAATCAAAAATTTGGTGACTTTAAATCTGGAAAATCTTTTGTAATCTTCGGCAATGGTAAAGTTGGTAAAGGTATTATTTATGCTTTGCAAAAATTTACTAATGACATAACCGTAATAGATTTAGAAACAAGTTTTGCTAATAAAAAACCTGGAATAAAATATATTAACGCAAATGATAAGGATGCTGTTCAAGTAGCCATCAAGCATTGTTTTGCAGTTATTACTGCAACAGGTAAACAACATTTATTAACTAAAATTTATAATTTACAAGCTTCAGACTTTGGTAACGCCATTTTAATTAACATGGGAGCTGAAGATGAGTATGGACCGAACTTTAAAGATGGTGAAGTTGAGTTTAACAAAAAACCTTTTAATTTTTCTTTAGAAATGCCAACGGCTTTACATTATTTAGATCCTATTTTTTATGCACATAATCTGTCTATAGATTTACTATTAGCTGATAAGGCAGCAAATGGTTATAATCCATTTCCAGATGAATTAGCAATAAAAATTATGAATAAATGGCACTCCATTTATAAAGAGCCTCTCGAAGAAGCACTTTTATCTTTTTGAACAATTGAGAAACTAATATGAAAACAGCATTAATTACAGGCATCACAGGACAAGATGGGACATATTTAGCGGAGCTATTGTTAAAAAAAGGTTATATCGTCCACTGTATTAAG
>CAZADN010000396.1:0-1526 GCA_964483895.1 uncultured Legionellaceae bacterium | reverse complement strand
TTTGCGTCTGGCACTAGAGTTACAATTTTATCAGTAAAAGCAGATAAAAGGCTAGAAACTGCAATTCCCGAAAGCACAATAGCGAGCTTTGAAGCACCTGTTTTTTTTGCTATCATATAAACGGCTATAACTGTTATTAATGCACCGGCAAACGCCGCTACAGGTGCCAAGCCTATATATGCCGGAAAAAAAGCTGCCATAATAATCATAAACAGTCCTGCCCCTGCATTAACCCCTATAACATTAGGGCTGCACATCGGATTATTAAGTACCGTTTGCAAAATTGTTCCTGAAACAGAAAGTGCAATGCCTGCACAAACGGCCGCAATTGTACGTGGAAGCCTAACAAAATAAAATATTTGACTGCTACTATCTGTTATTTGAGGATTTGTAATAATACTCATTATCTTTGATAATGGAATTTGTACTGCACCAACACAAATACTAATAATAAATAACGATATTAATAATATAAAAGCACTGAATATAATCAGTGCTTTTATACTACCGCTTTTATCGGAGGAGTTAGAATTACTTGTATAGTATTTTTTTAAGATACTCATAACTCTCCCCCCAACGTTCATTAGGCTTATATTGAAACAAATCCTTTGGTAATACATGATAATTTCCGCTTTTTATGGCATCTAAGTTATCCCATGCAGGGTTAGCCATAATACCATTTTCAAGGGTAGCCATAGCCTTGCCAATATCGCCCATTGTTATTACAAAAATGTAGTCAGGATTTTCGTCAATTATTGTCTCTATACTTAAATCCTCTAAAAGCGAGCTATGCCGTGTTGCAATATTATCTACTCCTAAGTCTTTTAACATTATACCTACTAAGTGGTCATCCTTTAATGCCTTTGCTTTAGTAGACATACTGCGAATAAGAAGTACCTTTGGTTTTTCTCCGTCTTTTGGTATTTTAGCTAATAAATCATTTATCTGCTTTTCTACTGTGATACCATATTTTTCATATAAATCCTGCTTTTCCGTAATATCAGTAAATATTTTTAGTAGACGCAAATAATCCAAATAACTATCCTCTTTAAAGTAACCATGATTTATATTTGATGCTTTTAGTGTATCGGCTAACTTTACATGCTGCTCTATGTCTGTTGACAATAATACGAAATCAGGCGAAATAGAAAGTATTAATTCTATATTTGGTTCTTTGTAGCTACCGATAATTTGTGTACTTTCAGAAATTGCTATATTCCTTTCTGAAACGGCATCTTCTGTAACTCCGGCAAGCTCTCCACCTGATAAAAGCCATAGTTCGGCATAAGAGCTCATTAACGCTACTACTTTATTAGGCTTTTCTTTAAGCTCAACTGTATTTCCTAAGTCATCAGTGAATTTATAAAACAAATTAACATTTTCTTCTTTTGTTTGGGGTATATTACTGCTGCAAGCACAAAGTAAAGTAATAATAAGAATAAATAGAAAGCAATTTCTTTTTACTAGCATTTTGCACCCGCAACTGTTTCAATTTCTAATATTTCTTCTTTATTCTTTAATAAAAT
>CAZADN010000395.1:0-1540 GCA_964483895.1 uncultured Legionellaceae bacterium | reverse complement strand
CTTCTTCAATCGCAGATAAATAATCAATCTCATCAGTAACATGGCCATCAATAACTTTACGACAAGGAGTCTCAATAAATCCATACGAATTTGTTCTTGCGTAAACTGACAATGAGTTTATCAAACCAATGTTTGGACCTTCAGGTGTTTCAATTGGGCATACGCGACCATAATGGGTAGTATGAACGTCACGTACTTCAAATCCTGCTCTTTCTCTTGTCAAACCACCAGGCCCAAGAGCCGAAACACGACGTTTATGGGTTACACCAGAAAGTGGATTAACTTGGTCCATGAACTGTGACAATTGACTTGAACCAAAAAATTCTTTAATCGCAGCAGAGACTGGCTTCGCGTTAATTAGGTCTTGTGGCATTAGGTTTTCTGATTCTGCTAGACTTAAACGTTCTTTTACAGCGCGCTCAACTCTAACAAGTCCAACTCTAAATTGATTTTCAGTCATTTCACCTACAGAACGTACACGGCGATTTCCTAAGTGATCGATATCATCAACTAATCCAATACCATTACGAATATTAATTAGTGTCTTAATAACTGCTAAAATGTCATCTTTATCTAGTGTACCTGGTCCTGTATCTTCTTTTCTACCAACTCGACGATTAAACTTCATTCGACCGACGTCAGATAAATCATATCGTTCTTGAACAAAGAATAGATTTTGAAATAATGCTTCAGCGGCTTCTTTAGTAGGTGGTTCCCCAGGACGCATCATACGATATATTTCAACAAGTGCTTCAAGTTCAGATGTTGTTGGATCTACACGCAATGTATCTGAAATGTAAGAACCATGATCTAAATCGTTAGTGTAAATCAAACTAAACGATGTTGTTCCAGCATCGCAAATTTTATTGACAATGTCTAAATCTATTTCATCATTAGCTTTTGCAATTAACTCACCTGTTTCTACATCAACTATATTTTCTGCTAAAACTTTTCCAACTAAATAATCTTTTGGAACATCAAGAACTTTCATCTTAGATTGTTCCATTTTCTTAATATGACGCGAAGTTACTCGACGCCCTTGCTCAACAATAATTTCACCAGTTTTTGGATCGACTATATCAAACAAAGCTATTTCACCGCGTAAACGTGCAGGTACTAGATCAATCTGAAATTGACCCGCATCTATATGACATAGTGTTTTTTCAAAAAACTCATTTAAAATTTGTTCAGTATCAAGACCTAGTGCGCGTAGCAAAATACTTACTGGTAATTTACGACGTCTATCAATACGGACAACTACACAATCTTTAGGGTCAAATTCAACATCTAACCACGATCCTCGATCTGGTATAATGCGGGCTGAATATAATAACTTACCAGATGAATGTGTTTTACCTTTATCATGTTCAAAAATCACACCTGGCGAACGATGCAATTGCGATACCACAACTCGTTCTGTACCATTAATAACAAATGTACCCACGTCGGTCATTAAGGGAATTTCACCCATAAACACATCTTGTTCACGTATGTCTTTTACTGGCTTTGGATCAGTTGTTGCTTCTTTGTCTAAAACAAT
>CAZADN010000394.1:0-1544 GCA_964483895.1 uncultured Legionellaceae bacterium | reverse complement strand
AGTATTGCAATACTTGAGGCTTTTTATTGCGGAATTCCAGTATTGGCTTCTGACATATCCCCAAATGTTGAGTTACTTGGCAACGGAGATAGAGGAATCTTGTTTAATGTAGGAAACCATCATGATTTAGCAGAAAAAATAGATAGTATATTACAAGGTGAATACTTTTTGGATAATAAAGTAATTAAAGGCAGGCAGTTTTATATACAAAACAATAGTGTTAAACATATTAAAAAATTAATGTATTTATATAAAATGTAGTAGGGAAGTAGTTACTATTTGCTCTTAAAACCAATCAATATTCCAATTAAAAAGGTTAACCTGAATTTTATAAGTAAAAATACGATTTTTTTAGTAAAAATTAATCTTTTGAAAACTCCGCTTTTTAACAAGTCTTTAGTTAATGGCAGATTTACTACTTCCATTAACTTACCCTCACCGCCATTGTAAGTATTCACCATCATCGAAAAAATGTCATTAAATAAAACAACATAATAGTTATCAAGTGATTGATTGTTACTTATTAAATAGTTCCTAATTATGTCTGCAAGTATTGATTTTTCTTGAATTAAATTCGGTCTAAATTTTAAGTTTAAACCTGACGAAATTATTCTGTAATAGTATAATGGTCTAGAAATGTAGACTATGGTATTTGCAAGCTTATAAACAAAAATATTAAAAACAACATCCTCTCCCAAGGACAGACTACTATCAAATTTTATATTATTTTCAGTAAGTAAAGAACGGAGAAAAAACTTAGAGTGATACATTATGTATGAAGTTAAAAGATCATTGAAAAGCTTTGCGATTTCTACATCCTTAGAAATCCTGTCAGTGTGAAATGTATCAGCAAGTTTAAGGGAATCACCAATCATTCTGTAAAAATTGCAGCAAATAATATCGGCGTTATGTAATTTAGCAGCGTTATAACAGTTATTAATCATATCTGGATGCATTATGTCGTCACTGTCAAATAACAATATATAATCGCCTGTTGCATGGTCAAGGCCTAGGTTTCTAGCATGACTTACTCCTTGCTCTACACAAATATAAGAGCGTGCATTTTTGTTGTTCAAACAAAATTCTGCAATTATTTCGCTTGAACCATCAGATGAGTTGTTGTCAATAATAATTATCTCAAAGTTTTCAAAAGCCTGGTCAGCAATGCTGCTTAGACACTGCTTTAAATATGATTTTGTGTTAAAAACAGGAACAACTACACTTACCGTTACCACAATTTTAACTCCTTGTAATTCTGAGTTTTAAACAGTTCTTTCCAAATTCTCAAGACGCATCCGACTGGTATGTTCAGAAATAATGCCAAAGAAAATACTTTGTATCCCAAAAATGATGATAATTGCGGCTAGAGTAGGAATACCTGAATTAAATATGTAATTAGTATATAACCCATAGGTTATGCCTGATAGTATGGATAATAAACCAACCCAACAGAAAAACTTCATTGCCCGAAACAGCATTATAATATTAAATAGTGAACCTAAAATAGAAAAACCATCTCTGATTTGCCGAACTGTGCTTACGCC
>CAZADN010000393.1:0-1546 GCA_964483895.1 uncultured Legionellaceae bacterium | reverse complement strand
AATCTGCGTCACACTTTTCTGACGCAACGAAGAATGCAGATCCGGCCTCTGCTATTCTGGAAAAGACACAGCGTCATCATATTTTTTTAATTGTATTTATAATTTTTGCTAGTTTGGGCATTTATAAAATAGTAAGTACATTAATTCATAAGATGCATGCTACGCCTAAGCCTAAAGTTGTCGCAATTGCACAAAAACCTGTTCCGGTAATCCCAGCAGCTGTGCAAGCTAACAGGGTGCTTGATAATCGTTTTAATCATTTAGAACAAGAGCAACGTGAATTGCAAGCGCATTTGCAAACTTTCGATTCAGATTTAAGTGATATTAGATCAACTTTAGCGGATCTTAATTCGCGATTAGCCGATATCAATCAACAAACTCAACTACTCCATACGCAGCAAGAAGCTTTTTTGCAAAAACAACAAAAAGCAGAAACTAAACTCATCGAAAGAAAAAAATCCGCGCCTAAACCTATTTATTATGTGCGCGCTATTATTCCAGGTCGCGTGTGGTTAACCTTGCAAGATGGTTCGACATTGACTTTATGCATGGGAGATAAGTTAGCAGGTTATGGTGTTATAACCGCGATAGATCCTAGTCAGGGAACGATCACGTTAAGTTCGGGGGCTATTATTGGCTACAATCCAGACGATAGATAATTAATATGTACTTATTTAAAGGCGACAACAATTTAATAAAAAAACAGTGGAGGAATGCTCTTTTTCTTCTGTGTTGCTTGTTGCTTAGCGGATGTGGTAGTAGTGCTCAGTATGCGAATCTTGAAACCATGTTGCTCCATATTACCGATCAATTTCCAAATATTTATCGTCTAATTACCGCCTTAGCTTATTTAATGGGGATAGCTTTTATTTTTCGAGGCGTCTATCAATTGAAGGTGTACGGGGATTTACGTACCATGATGTCAGTCCAAACTAACTTTAAAGCGACAATGATGGTCTTTTTTGCCGGCACGGCCTTGCTCTATGCACCGACTGCTTTTAACAGCATGATGCTATCGACCTTTGCGACCACCGATGTGAAGGATCCAATGAGTTATGTGCAGGCCCATGATGTAACTACGCTATTAGCCTCAAGGGCGGTTTTGCTCTTTGTCCAATTAATAGGTACTATCTCGTTCATAAAAGGTTGGGTCAGCCTGACCCATGTATCTAATCCTAATGGCAGGAGTTCCATGGGTAAAGCCGTTACGCATATTGTTGCTGGTCTTTTAGCGATTAATATCGAAGGCACAAAAGAAATACTACAGGCTAGTTTTACGTAGTATGTAATAAAAAGTATATAAATTTAGTATGTGGAGAGTTTGAAAAATGAAGAATAAATTCCTTAAACCTATGCTGATTCGCACAAACATATCTCGTTTAAGTCAATTATGCCTATGGATAAGCGCCTATTTTTATACCAGTTTAGCCTTAGCAGATGATGACAATTTAGGTAAGGTGGCTAGCACGATTACTAGTTCTTTTAGTCAACTTGCTAAATTGATTACTGCAGGTGCTTATATGGCGGGTATTGGTTTTTGCATGGC
>CAZADN010000392.1:0-1558 GCA_964483895.1 uncultured Legionellaceae bacterium | reverse complement strand
CTCAAAACGTAACGGCAATTCTACTACTTTATTTTCCTTTGTCAAACGCTTTTTTCATTTTTTTTGTTTTTTTTTAAATATCTTTTAAAAAGAAAAAAATCTTTACATTTATAGTAATTCTGATAATCTATCTACCTCGAGTATGGTAGCTCTCAAGGGTCCCCTTGCGGCGAGTAGAGTATGAACCCCGTCAGGCCTGGAAGGGAGCAGCGGTAATATTCGCTTCGTGCGCAGAGGTGTGGCTCTTAAGAGCTTCCGCCAATTCATCAATAAACATCTTTCGAAGTTGTGATTTTCAAATGTTAACTAAAAAGGTTTATATATGAGTTATATAGCATTAGCCCGTAAGTGGCGCCCACAAACCTTTTCAGAACTACTTGGCCAAGAACATTTAGTAACAGCCCTTGAAAATTCATTAGATAACAATAGACTGCATCATGCATACTTATTTACAGGAACACGTGGAGTTGGTAAAACCAGTGTCGCCCGA
The DNA here is from genome assembly GCA_964483895.1 of uncultured Legionellaceae bacterium. Classification (GTDB taxonomy): domain Bacteria; phylum Pseudomonadota; class Gammaproteobacteria; order Legionellales; family Legionellaceae; genus 2-12-FULL-35-11. The sequence continues at coordinate 1,068 of CAZADN010000392.1, read as the reverse complement.
CTTTTAGCCAAAGCATTAAACTGTGAGCAGGGCATAAGCTCAAAGCCATGCCTAAAATGCTCATCTTGCATTGCATTTTCTGAAGGAAGATTTATAGATCTGATTGAAATCGATGGAGCTTCCAAAACCAAAGTCGAAGATACAAGAGAGTTACTTGAAAACATTCAGTATGCACCTACAGTTGGTAAATTTAAGATATACTTAATTGATGAGGTACACATGCTATCTCAACATAGTTTTAATGCACTCTTAAAAACCCTAGAAGAACCACCACAACACGTAAAATTCCTTCTCGCAACAACTGACCCTGAAAAACTGCCAGTAACTGTATTATCTAGATGTTTACAATTTACATTACGCAATGTCTCGCAGGATGTTATCTTTACACAACTCAAGAAAATCCTACTTGCTGAAAACATTCAATTTGAAGAACAAGCATTAACTATTTTAGCAACCGCCGCAAATGGCAGCATGCGCGATGCACTAAGCTTACTAGATCAAGCGATTGTTGGTTGCAACAAAACTATAAACAGTGCTGATGTAAAGAATATTTTAGGATATACACAACAAAATTATGCAGCACAAATTATTCAGGCCTTAATTGCCAATCAACCTCAGCTATTCTTTACTATTAGTCAAAAAATTAATACTGATGGTGGTTTATTTATTTATGTTGTAGATCAGATTTTAAATATATTGCATAAAATAGCTATACACCAAATTATCAATAGCAACACAAATATCACAGATCAAGAAGCTCATCAATTTAGTACACAAATTTCACCTGAAGATATTCAACTATTATACCAAATAGCCTTAAAAGGACGTGACGACATGCTGCTTGCGCCAACGCCTTTAATTGGATTTGAAATGTTACTCTTGCGCATGCACACTTTCACTCCTTTGAGCAAACAAGATCTCTCAAACATCCCAGATGCAATACATTACGTTAATGAGTCTAATGATTTTGCAAATCAAGAAACTATCGAACCCAAAGTAATACAATCTAAAACCACTGAATCACCAACAGACTGGAATATGATTATTCCAAAACTAAATTTACGCGGC
>CAZADN010000391.1:0-1562 GCA_964483895.1 uncultured Legionellaceae bacterium | reverse complement strand
CTCTATTCCATCTGCAAATAATGTTTCTGATGATATATTACCTTTTACTCCAATTAAATCTTGTAAATTAAAATATTTGCCTAAAGCTGCAAGTGTATTTTTATGAACTAAGCAAGAATGCTTTTTAGCTAAAAGTCCTTCATCTGAATATTCTGAATACAGATTATTTGCAACTATTAAACTTATTACACGATCTCCTACAAATTCATATAATTCAAACTTTGAACTTGAATTCAAACTAGGATGAGTAAATACATGAAAATAATGCTTTTCTAATAAAGGAAATAAGCTATAATCAAGCATTAATTTATTCATCTAATTCAGCTTATAGGTATCTTAAGAATTTAAGCAAGTTATAATTTGCATCCAATATTATCAAATTCATAAATTACAGCACTTAATATTGCTGCCAGAATTAGAAGTATAGTCATGAAAACTGACCAAATTCCCATACCATATGCATCTTCTATATTATCACTTCCATAAGGTGCAAAATGATATCCTTTTGCAAGAGAAATAATAGCTTTTCCGGTAACAAATTTTAATGGTACTGGCCCATAATATCGAGCATCAGTTGAATTTCTACGATTATCACCCGCATAATACACATGATCTTCAGGAACAATGGTTGGTTTTGTATTATCATATTTTTGAAAACGAGCATAATCTTCCATACTTTGTGGCTTAGCCATTGCAATTTCTCGTGAATGACCCCTTGGGGAAGTTTCTCGATATATATCGTATTCTACAAGCCTTTTTTCATCATTAAAGTATTTTTGTGTTCGCAAATATTCATATTTACAAGGGATGTCGTTAATAATTAATTGTCCATTTATAAATTGAACTTTATCTCCACCGATAGCTATTACTCGCTTCAAATACTCAATGCGACTATTTGGATCCATGATAAATGTGATTATATCGCCTTCTTGAGGTTTTGCAAGCTGTATAAAAGGAGCATAAATATCGCCGCGATACCATAATCCAGCAGCTGTACTATAATGCACTGTTCCATAACTTTTTTGTACCACAGCCGATTCTCCTCTTGAAGCTGTAAATGCCATTGAGCTTGTAGGAATAAATGAAATTGTAACTATAAACGTTGCACAAAGAATCCAAGTATATAAAGACAACATAAATATAGAGAGATTTGGTAATTCTTCTGAAAGTAAATATGCTAACAAAAAGACAAAAAGTCCCACCGTGAAAATATCCATATGTTAGTCTATCCCTGAATTCTTTAAGTGTTCAAGATAGCATTAATTGCAGTAGTAAAAGTATCGGCGTATAAAACAAATGCAAGCTTAAGTGGCATTGATAATAATTGCGGGGGAACCATCATCATACTTAAAGAAAGTAAGAGCATTGAAACAATTAGATCAATTGCTAAAAATGGGATTAATAAAGCTATTCCAATTCCACAACCATAAACAAGCTGAGAAACAAAATAAGCGGGTAAAAGCACTTTATAATCTACTATTAGATTTCCTTGAATATTTGCAAAAAGCGCTATATCTTTTTCTCTAGCATTTTTAGAGATAAATTGTTCTACTACAGGCTGT
>CAZADN010000390.1:0-1563 GCA_964483895.1 uncultured Legionellaceae bacterium | reverse complement strand
ATCTTCTCTTTCCTAGCTTCTCTTTTTACTGTCTACTTTTTTAGGGGTTGTCCACCTTCACCAAATTTACCACCATTGATGTCTGCCATTATTCCGCCAACGATGTCCATGGATGGACACTCTATGAAATGCAAAGCATTTCTTTTCGAGCACAGGCAAGTGCCGCAGTACCAAGGATGGAAAAGAGTGGTGTAGATACTTTTTCGGCTGAGCTTTTTTCAGATATATCGCTAAGCTACTTAAAGCCGCTATAACACTTAGCGGCTTTAAGTCTGTTGTTAATCTAGCTTACTTATTAATAAATTTGAAAATATAAGTTTTCTTTAGAAAAATCTCCAAATTCAGGAATAGAAATTACTACGTCTATAAGATCTTTTGCGGTTTGAAGCATTTGTATATATTTTATTATATCTTTTATAAGCACAAAGTTATCAGGTTTGATTACCTCTAAATATAAATTATTTATTTTTTCTCTAATAGCAACATCAATTTCATCAACACTAGAATAACCTGATCTCATAAGCAAATATGTATCTATTTTCCTCTTATCTACTATACTGATATTCAATTCATAATAGTAAATTTCATACACTCCTTTTTCTTCAACTAAGTAAAAAGGTAGTATAAGTGTATCAACAACTTCAATCTTGTCATATTTAAATTTTCTTAAAGCACACATAAAATCATCTACCTTATAGTATTCTGACTGATAGCGTTTTAAGGGTGTTAGTTGTTTAACTAGATCATTAAGTAGCATTTTATCACACCTTTATTATTTTGGAATATATGGATTAACTATATTTTGGTCAGGAATCCATTTTGGGTCTAATTTATTGCTAATTTGAATAACCTCTTTTGTAATATTGTCTATTATTACATGTGAACCATCTTTATTATAGTATACTGTAGCTGGGTTATTTTTTGCCATATTTACACTTACTCTAGTAGTATATGGAGAATTAACAGTCTGAATAACAGAGTCTTGTGTCCAGCCTCTTTGGCTCATTTGATTAAAAAGTCTTGTACTAGATTTAGTATTGCTACCAAATTTGATTGCTTCCTGACCAACAGTTGCTGTTAAAGGTATTTTATAAAATATACCATTAATTTTATATATTAAGTAACCACCTAGGGCTACAACTGTACCACCAACGACTATTTGTTGTGTGGGGTCCAGTGGTGGCATTTTTTCTATGCTAATGAGTATTTTATCCGACGTATTTTGATAATAACTGGTTATTTGTTCAGCCTGTTCGCCGTAAATACCATTATTATTGAGTATTTCTTTTATTATTTTTACTGCATCTTGCTCTCCAGCAGTTGTCGGCTTTTCCTCATCCCAGCCATATAGATATGCATCAATTTCACCAATTATTTTTTCTGCTAATGCTTCGTCTTTGACTACTTCTTTTATTTCATCATTTAATTCATTTTTGAATAACATGTGTGCATAAAAGTTATTCCTCGTCGCACTATCGGCAATCGAACCACCTTGCCCTGCGTTTCCACCTGTTGCTTCAGATACTACGCCACCTACTATGGCAGAGATCCAGCGCATTTGTT
>CAZADN010000389.1:0-1566 GCA_964483895.1 uncultured Legionellaceae bacterium | reverse complement strand
GTTTTCTGTTCTCAGAGATTTGTGAAATTTTACTCATGTTGTGCCTCCGAAATATCATTAACCTAGGGGTAAGCAAAATTTCAAAAATTTATTTTTTATCATTGTAAAGGTGGTGCTATAAGTTTATGTTACGTCCTCCATGTACTATTGTGACGATATAAACAGACTTATTTCTAATATGATAAATTATGCGATATGAGCTGAATTTAATTTCTCGAATATTAGAAACTCCTTTTTCGGGTACAATATGACCGCTCTCGGGAAACTGTTCTAGACGTTGAACGGCATAAAATATATCATCAACAAATTTCTCGGCATAATAGATAGAGTCTCTTGCAATATATTCTCGAATGGCTCTCAAATCAGATAGAGCAGATTCCGTCCAAATAATTTCAATCATTGTTCAAACGCTCTCTTGCCATGTCATGCAAGAAAACAGCACCTTTTTCAATATCATAAAGTCCTTTATCTATTTTTTGAATAACATAAAGGGAATACATTATGTCATCCCATGTTACATCATCAGGCATTGTGGAAATCACGTTTAAAGCTTCATTTTTTGGCACAAATCCACCTCCATGTATGTAAAGAAAGTTTATCATAATAATTATATAAAATCAACCAGGTAAGAATATGGAAGAATTTTTGTTCCCAGAGAAATGTGAAATATCACTCATGGCTTACTTAATAAATAAATAACACAATTCAGTGTAGGGAGCGATGCCCTCATCGCTCAGAACCAGTGTCCTTAATTTCGCCGTTAATCCTCTGGCATTATCAGCGTTAACCTCTTAATTTTTGGGAAGGGTAACACTGATTAGGCGAATAGTCAATGCAGATTGTGTAAGTGCTATAACAGATTATACATATTAAATATTTCTGCTTCTTTCCAGTATTTGGGATATTTTTCTTGATAAAGCAAAAAATTTAGTGACTGGGATTATCTACCACATATTATATAATAATCTTCTTTCCAGTACCAACAATGGTAGATAAAACCCACCTAATGCCGAAAATTAAAGATTACTTATAGTTTTAAGCAAAAACTCATTAAGCCTATTTGGTGGATTTTTAGAAATTACTGCGTCTGTGAGCAATCGAACAAAATATTCTTCAAATGCGTTTAATCTACCTTTTTTATCACCTTCAAGGTAGTATGAGCGATCTATACCCGGATAATCTTTATCGTTTTGCACAATAGCTTCGCTATAGGTGTTTATTGTATTATGCACAACGTGATGAAGAAACTCGTGGATAATTGACTCTCTGCTAAATTGACCAGAGCAATAAACAAAACGTTCCCCGAACAAATAATAGTCTGCCGAATATGCGCATTTTATTGGGTTTAGAATTATTGATATTTCTTTTACAGGAGATAGATATAGATTTGTACAAATATCTAAGTATGATTGAATACTGCATAAGTCACTATTATGAATTTTATTTTGCTGACTTATCCATTCTCTTTCCCATTCTAAATAAGATAAAAAATTGCTGTTATTTAATACTTGGCTTAATGCTATAGGAAAGTTTATAATCCATTCCCAAAGCATCGAATCTTTTTCT
>CAZADN010000388.1:0-1569 GCA_964483895.1 uncultured Legionellaceae bacterium | reverse complement strand
TTCAATGATTGCATTTTGTAAGTTGGAATTATTGAAGGTCAAAACCACTATGAATCATTTTGCTATTAAGCAAAAACTTCTACTTAAGGCTAATCAAATTATGTTCAAAGAGTTACAGTTAATGAAAGACTCTGCGTAAGGTGAGTCAATAAAATATGTTGAATTACTCGGATAAACTCATCATAGTTCTGCATCATAAGCTCATCGCGTATAATATTTTAATTTTGGTTTGACATTTTTATTTAAAATTATTGACAAATATTCTGTTAATAATTAAAATTTCTGGTTTTTAATTAGCAAGTAGCATGTACTATTTAAGGAAATACCTATATTGAACGCTTTAAATTTTCTTGGTAATGTTAGTTTAAATCTGTCCTCTTTTTTGTATTTGATCCTTTTAATTCCACAATTAATTCATAACCGTAAAGGCAAGAATATTGCCGGGTTAAGTATTTTGTTGCATTTTTTATTGTATACTAGTTATTCTTCGGATTTAGTTTATGGTATTGCTGATGGGATGCCGTTGCAATATCGAGTAGTCTCGGTTGTAGGTCTTATTTTAGTGATGACACAGCATATTCAATTGCTAAAATTTCATATTAAACAGCGCTTTTATCTTTTAATTAAGCTTGGTTTTTTGATTATATTTGCACACGTTTTTTTATCGTATTACTTCTTTTCAAAGCTCGCTCATGGTGGTTTAAGTCACGGGATTATTTTAATGTTAGGAATTGTCGCGCGAGGTTGTGAGATTATTTATTGTATTCCGCAGATAGTTAAAAACTGGAGTGCTAAGTCTGCAAGTGCGGTAAGTCTACACTTTATTTGCTTAAATATATTATTAGCAATTCTAGATACAATGGCGGCATGGTGTTTAGATTGGGAGTTACCAAATAAACTTGTTGGTCCAATAAGCATTGTTATCATGTTTGTCATTCTGTTTCAGCATATTAAATATGCTGCACCAAAGGCTGTAAATAGTCAAAAATTTATCTCAAGACAAAATAAGTTACGTTTGGCCTCAGCCGCGTAAGTCTTGAAGATATAAGCAACCCTTAATCTTCTGATTGCTTCTCTAAACTTTTGGTGGAAGAAGTAATTGTATCAATTGTGTCTATACAATAATGTATTTTTTCTGCCAAATATTTTACGTTTGGTTCTTCAAGTATTGTATTATGGTCGCCTGGTATATTAAAAATATTGATAGGGAAATTTGAAAAGGATGACCAGTGATTATCCTCGCAGTCGATTGTTTGGTATTCAGGTAAGATATTAGTTGCTTTGAATAAATAAATATAGGACTTTATTTGTTTATGAACATGTTGTTCTAGCATGTGTAAGCGGTGAGAGACTAATTTTTCAAAAAGTTCAGGTTTTTCTTGATTAGGTGTGTGCGTATTTTGGGTTGTGTTAAGGTTTATTAAGTTTTGGATATATTCTTGATTGTGCTCTTTATGTTCAACATACCCCCAGCCATCGACTAAACCTACAAAGTTAATTGTTTCTTGGTTTTTTTGAAGTTGGTAAGCTATTTCCATGGCTAATGATGCGCCATAAGATGCTCCGCAG
>CAZADN010000387.1:256-1577 GCA_964483895.1 uncultured Legionellaceae bacterium | reverse complement strand
ATTTAGCTGTGTATCTGTTAAGCCGTCAGGGTATAATTCTTCTATAAGAGAATCAAAATCACTTTCTTTGTTAGCGTCAAGTATTGACTGTTTAGTGTCGTAACCTCCTTGCCAAGCATCGAAATTAGAGATGCCCATGTCTTCAATTATAATTTTCATATCTTTGTTTATTAATGTTCCACAAAGGACGTATCTAAAAAATACGTTCCACGTGGAACAATTTGTTAATATTCTATTTACCAATTAATTAAAACAAAAACACCCGAATAATCACTACTCAGGTGTTTAAAATCCTTTATTAACTTAAACTCTTAATTTATGACAATACATATAATGTATTACCGTCAAGCGGATGCAATCAAATGCACACGATCTCAGTCGTTCCGCTCGTATGTTTTTTAGTAACGGTTTGGATTCTCACCACTACACCGAAAGTATTGACTATTATGTCTACTGTATTGTTTAGCTTAACCCAGTTATTAAGCCAGTTTAATTAATCCTTTTCGTGTCATTTCAGGCTACCTCTCGGGTCGGTCTGTCCCTTTCGCCGAACCAATGACACTTGGTTCTAAATTTTCAGCCGTTCAAAGAACTATTGTAAAACAAAGATAAGACTTATATTTTATATATGCAAACTTTTTTGATAAAAACTTTAGTTAGGTAAAGTTAAATCTAGTAGGCAAAATATAAAGAACGCTTATCTTTTGATATTGTAAAGGTAAGAAAAGAAATTTAAACTACCAAATAATTTGAGAAAAAATATGTTAAATCTTTTAGTATATTTGGAGTATCTCTCTCGATTACCTTCAATACAAAGATACGAATAATATTTTAATCCACAAATAAAATCACATAAAAAATAGTTAAAAATTAAAGATTGCGATTAAATATGATTTATATACACACTGTTAAAGAGGTCAAGGAAAGGTTTGGAAGCTCTCACAGCGCAAAACACCCCTCCCTCTGACACCTTACTACTAACACCCATAACACATAACAACACTAATATATCACACCAATAAAAATGTTTCCAAAAAAATAAAACAGGACTGAAAAATAAAATCAATCCTGTAATTTACATGGGGGTATAAGGAAAATGGCTGGAGGGGGAGGCGAGATTTTACTGAGGTGGTCTCCCACACACAACATATACACCAAATTTTTTAAATTATAGATAACATACACACTAAATTTTAAGTAATCCAACATATATTCTTAATTTAAAATTATAGACAACATATACACCAAGTTATACCTACAAACCTTACCCTTAATGTATTTACTATTTTTCATTATTATCTACTGATACATCATTGAATAT
>CAZADN010000387.1:0-246 GCA_964483895.1 uncultured Legionellaceae bacterium | reverse complement strand
TCTTTGACACCAGTTTTGAGCATCAGCTATTGTATCAAAATGCTCCGTAATAACTCCGACATCTGATCTGTCACTTAAGCTTGCCACCAGTGATGGGTATACTTCTGAGGTAAATGTTACTTGAAATACTGTGTCATTTCTATACTTGGATTTTCTTATACAAAACTCGTTATGTCGTACTGTATTTGATTCACCGTCTATAATACTACTATTGGCTTTCATTACATCAGTACCAGTTCCGTTATC
>CAZADN010000386.1:0-1577 GCA_964483895.1 uncultured Legionellaceae bacterium | reverse complement strand
CTAATCATGGCTCATTATGAAGTCGAATGTTAGGAGAATGGGTCCATTTCATTACGTCGGAGTTTGAATTTTACTCAATATTTCAATTTAAATGTAGGCTGGGCTGTAAAGCCCAGCGTTTAAAGATGCCTGGATAATTGTTGAAGATCGATTGTTGGGCTTTGCAGATATTTAGGTTTAGATATGAAAAAAATTATAAATGTATGTTAAAATCTCGTAAAATGGTATCTTCTATTTGCAGAGGAATATGAAACTTTCAGTTGTTGCTCCGATGTATAATGAGCAAGAAGTTATAGGCATGTTTATTCAGACAACTTTATCTGTTTTGCAAAGTAATTATGATAATTTTGAACTTATCTTGGTGGATGATGGGTCTACCGATGATACGGTTGCTGTTTGCTCTGCTTATATGCAGGGATTGAATTGTGTGCGACTTATTTCTTTTTCGCGTAATTATGGGCATGAAATGGCCTCTACCGCTGGTCTTGAATATGCAACTGGGGATTATGTTGTATTAATGGATGCTGATTTGCAGCATCCTCCGGCTTTGATTCCTGAAATGGTAGCTAAAGCTCAGGAAGGGTTTGATGTTGTTTGTGCTTTACGTTCTAATCGCGATGAGGAATCTTGGTTACGACGTACCACAGCGCGTTGGTTTTATAAAATTTCTTGCAAAATGACGGGGTTTAAATTAGACGCAGATACCGGTAACTTTCGGCTCTTAAGTCGAAAAGTAGTTGATGCTCTCAATAAAATGCGAGAAAGTAATAGGCATTTGATTATGATGTTTGCCTATCTTGGCTACAAAACGGCAAATATTGCTTTTCATTGTCCTGAACGTATGGCTGGAAAAAGTAAATATAATACGCGTAAGCTTATTGCTTTATCGCTTGATTCAATTATCGGATTTTCTTCAAGACCTTTACGTTTAATGTCAATTTTTTCAGTATTAATTAGCATTGTTATGATGTGTTATGCGGGATTCATCTTGCTGCAGAAGCTTTTTAGCCATCAACAATTAGCTGATGGTATGGCCTCCGTTATCTTTTTGATTTCTGGATTATTTTCTGTGTTGTTTTTGTTTTTGGCGGTTATTTCTGAATATATTAGTAGAATTTTAATAGAATCAAAAAATCGTCCTTTGTATAACATTAAGTATGATTTAAAAAATGAGTAAATGGCGCGCGACTTTAAATTATTTGCAAAATACTTTCCTTGGTGGTTTAGTATCGAAATTATTTAAATATACTTTTGTACGTTATATACTAGTTGGTTGCACTAATACTACAGTATGCTTTGTAAGTATGTATATTAGTTATTTATTAGGGTTTCATTATTTAACTTATACTGCAATAGGTTATCTGGTCGCGATATTTTATAGTTTTTTTATGAATTTACATTTTACTTTTCGCGTAGAAGGCAAAATTTTACAAAGATTGTCGCTATTTTTTATTATTAATCTTAGTAATTTAGGAATTGTTGAGGTTATTGAGTATATTATGATAGATATTTTTCACATAAATCGTTTATTATCTATTTTAACCGCAATGACTTGGTACGTAATCACTGGTTTTTTA
>CAZADN010000385.1:0-1577 GCA_964483895.1 uncultured Legionellaceae bacterium | reverse complement strand
TTCTTGATATAAAGCCTTACACTGCAAGCCTTGACAGGGTAGAAGCTCCTTGCACCCCTGATTGGTGCAAACATTGGCCTAAAAGTTTAGAAGAATCAGGGAGTTTTAATTGGGAAAACGAGTTTAACTTTTAAAAATCTATTACCAATTTTAGGTCGTCTGTTTAATATACAGGCGGCTTTTTTGTTTTCCCGGTACAGGCATGACATAGCTTATGAAAACTATCACAAAAGTGAAGAAACTAGCTACTCTCAATAATTTTCACTTCAATAATTTATCGCTAACTTCCCACTGTATAGATACTATTCTTCACCATTAAACAGTCAATTCACTTGTTTTAATTACTTTAGCAAACATTCCGTTTAATGATGCCATAAATACATCATGAACAGTTTCTGCTGAAATGGTTTTCCCGTTATATATGAGATTCTTTGTAGCACACGCATCTTCTAGTAAAGTAACTTTTATACCGTAATCCATACAAGCCCTTGTTGTTGTGTCAATGCACATATGGCTCATCATGCCACAAATGACAACTTCCTCAATTTCGCTATCTTTTAGGACAGTTAAAAGATTTGTTCCTAAAAAGCTATTAGGGGCATGTTTAATAATTAAATGCTCACTATCCATTGGCATTAAATTTTTATGAATTTGAACTCCGTCTGTATCAGGCAGGAAAAACGTAGCGCCATCACGAGTGTTAATATGCTGTACATGTATAACACACAAATTTGCTTTGCGGAAAATGCTCAAAACTTTTTCTATGTTGCCTAAAGCACCAAGCGGATTATACAATTCTGATTTACCGCCTTCAAAATAGTCATTCTGCACATCTATTATTAGTAATGCCTTTTTCAAAAATTCCAACTCCTATTCAAAATATAAATTAGTTTATGTCTGTATCAGCCATGGTTGCTTACAATACAGAGTGCTCATTTTGTTTTAATACTGAGTATAGAAAATGCGGCATATCCACATTGCGATAGTGTTTTGTCCATCTATCTATAACTGACATTCCACACCGTTTGGCAACATTTTGAGAAGATGTGTTTGTATCCCTGATGATAGCGCAAACACTATTCTTATTAAGAACTTTAAACGCATATTCTATACAAGCAGATGCTGCTTCTGTAGCATAACCTTTATGCCAATACCCTTTTTGAAATAAATACCCGATTTCCAGTAATCGTTGGTCTTTCCAATCCTGCATTGTTAAACCACATTGACCAATCATTCCACCTGTTTCTTTTAACACAACAGCATTTAAACCAAAACCATCTTTATCATATCGCAGTAGTTGTCTATTTATCCAATCGTACACTTCTTCATCGCTAAATGCACCTTCATAGGCATACATTACATCATTGTCCTGTAATATTTTGCAAAGCTCGTCAAAATCTGACTGTCGCATATCCCTTAAAAGTAATCTTTCAGTTTCTCTAATCATTTCACACCTCGTATTACTATACAAAATATAAATTAGTTTCTGTATCAGCCATGCTTACTTACAGGGGTTGCTCACAACATGCGAATGATCAAACCCAAAGTGCCCATCTTACATCAAACTTATCAATAAA
>CAZADN010000384.1:0-1583 GCA_964483895.1 uncultured Legionellaceae bacterium | reverse complement strand
CAAATAGTCTTAGATTAAGTAGGATAAACGCCAGCTGAACAGTCATTCAGGAAATCATCATATACATATCCTTCTAATAAAGGCGGATATTGTTGAGTATTTTGAACTCTTACTTGAACCCACTTCCCATTTCTGCCAATTGCTTCTACTCGATCACCATTATTTAGCCTTCTCATTACTTGAGAATTAATATCTGGTGCTTGGCGAAAATTAACGTCTGTACCTTTAACAAAGCTACAGATAGTAGGATTCTGTGCTTGAGAGTCAATAGGTATTTGTGCAAAAGCTGATGCAACATTGAAGATGATTGATGACATTGAAAATAAGATTATTAATTGCCTCATTTTGAAAAAACCTCATTAGCTAAATAGTTGTCAATGATTCTAAATAGCAGTTATAGCAGTCCCCAAGGTATGTAGGACAATTTAATTTCTGTCCTATTGCCTAAATTTTACCGATAGAAACTTATTTAGACTTGTTGCATAACAAGTGGCAAAAATCCACATAACCTTATGCGTTAAAGATTAGCACCGATTCTTAGTGAGAACCGCTGAAAACTTATCAGATAAGCAACTTAGCTGATTTTATTTTAATTGAGCAAAAAGTCTCTTATATACAAGAACTCTAAACACTCCTTTTACTATTTTTCATTCATATTGATTTAAAGTCCTGTAAACACAAGGCTTTAAGAATTTATTCCTGTAAACTTATTAAAACTTTGAAAACTTAGCGATCGCACCCACGATTCATTTTGCGATTTTATTGAAAGAGATAACCTAATAGTTTAAACATTCGTCATACTGAAACTTTCGGTATATTTACTTAAGAAGAATAATAGTAAGAAATTTTCAGTATATTCACCTATGATAACCAGAAATTTTCTGATATTCATATTAAATACTCATACTATCAAAAAAAATTAAATTATCAATAATCACTGGCTAATTTATTTGTAAATATTTATTAATGAATAGAAACCTCAATCTTTGGTGCATATTTGACAATATACAGGTAAAATATTATACTGACTAAAATCAATAGACTTGTTGCTTAATAAGGCTCAAAATCTATGTAACTTTAATGGAGCAAGATTAGAGCAATATATTATGAGAAAATTACCACAAACTTTATGTGATCATGAAATTAGCCAATTAAATTTTCATTTTGCAACAAGTCTAATGACTATTTGTTTATTTCCCAAACGAGTGAGTTGACTATTGCCAACATGATAGTGAGTATCGCTGACCGTTCCATGTTGTCCACCCCGTGGTTCTATGACCTTTAGGTTTTGGTAAATACCATTGATTGCCATCAGCATGACGAAAGTACAGCCCACCTTCATTACTCTCGCGCGGATTTGTTAGAGGGACCCAGTAAGAACCATTGTCAGAAAATCTACCTACCCATTTCACCGCAGAGTAGTGACTACAGGTATCACCATTGCAAGTTGTTTGGCTATTATCAACTATTTTCCATTGCATACGGGCTGGTCGTCCATCAATATTACAGTTCCAATAACCATCCCACCAGCCACCCACAACTTGACCAGCAGTAGCTGAACTAGAAAAAGAAAATGGTAAAAC
>CAZADN010000383.1:0-1583 GCA_964483895.1 uncultured Legionellaceae bacterium | reverse complement strand
ACAATGTTTATAAAAGCCGTGGAAAAGAATAAAATGGGTGGAAAATTTATATAATCTTTAGTGAAAAACTAATTGTGAATAGTGAAAAGGTATACGGGGATCTTTATTGCAAACAAGTATTTGTTTGCAATATTTTTTTGAATATGTATTGACATAATATAATTGCCGTTATATAATCAGTGTTATGTAACGGCAATTATATTATTAGGAGGAAACTATCTTGCCACCAAAAACTAAAATTACAAAAGATATGATTATAGATTCTGCATTTGAAATTGCTCGTACCGAAGGTGCAGAAAATATAAATGCCCGTACTATTTCCGAAAAACTGAGATGCTCAACGCAACCTGTAATGTACCACTTTAAAAAAATTGAAGATATAAAAAGAGCTGCTTATCAAAAAGCTAATGGATTTCATTCTGTATACATAGCTGACATACATAGTGATAATCCTATGAAAGAGATTGGCATTCTCTACATCCGGTTTGCAGTAGAAGAAAAAAACCTGTTTCGCTTTTTGTTTCAATCTAACGAGTTTAGTGGTAAAACTATTTATGAATTGATAAATGCCGAAGAATTACAACCCATTATTGCTATACTTTCTCAGCAAGTCAAAGTCAGCACAGAACAGGCAAAAGTAATTTTTCGCTCATTATTTTTGTTTGCACATGGATATTCTACTATGTTTGCAAATAATGAAATGACATACGACGAGGAAACCGTTTCCTCTGATTTAGACTTGATATTTGATGGGGTAGTTTATAAGTTAAAAGGGGGATTATCATAATGTTGTATCGTTTGTATAAAAAGAATGAAATATGGTTTGCAGTATTAATCATTATTATTTATGTTGTAGGTAGTAGCATATCAGATAGCATGTCCAAAGGTGTGGGAATCGAAAAATCAATTACATTATTGTTTGGTGCAATTCTTTTTACCATAATTTTTCTATTTATCCAAAAAAATAAGCTGTTTGAATATTATGGACTGTGCAAGTCAAATTTGCCTACAAAAAAGGTTTTATACTATTTTCCTCTTGTAATTATAGGGACTGTCAATTTATGGTTTGGTTTTAAAATGAATTTTACCCCCATAGAAACGCTGTTCTATGTATTGTCCATGCTTCTTGTGGGATTTTTAGAGGAATTTATATTTAGAGGTTTCTTGTTTAAGGCGATGTGCAAAAACAATGTTAAAACTGCAATTATAGTTTCAAGTATTATCTTTGGTATCGGGCATATTGTTAATCTATTTAATGGAAGTAGTGCAGAACTAATTCCTAACCTCTGCCAAGTTAGTTATGCCATAGCAATCGGATTTATGTTAGTAACATTATTTTATCGTGGAAAAACACTATGGCCTTGTATAATAATGCACAGTGTTTTCAATTCGCTGAGTGCATTTTCAAATAATGAGATGGCAGAAGCCTATCGTATTCCTGTAGCGATTACAATGATTGTTATTTCGTTAGGATACAGTCTATTCCTAATCAAAAGAACACCTAAACCATAGAATATGAGCATTTTCTCATTCAACGAAAAACCGCCCTGTCGTTGGTAGCGACAAGGGCGGTAGTAATAAAT
>CAZADN010000382.1:0-1586 GCA_964483895.1 uncultured Legionellaceae bacterium | reverse complement strand
ACATGGAATATTTTGTCAGATATTGATAATAAATTGGATGAATTAACAGAAGCACAAAGACAAAATATCGGGGAACTTGCTGCTGGAAAACATAGAATTACTGAGTTTAAAAAAATAGACTCCGTTCCGAGTAATCGGTTCGTAAAAATACACATCTAATTGCTGGAAACCCCTAAAGCTCAATTAACCACAACGCAAGTATGAAATAAAACTAAACGTGAAGGTTACGAAAGTAGAAAAAATAATTGAGATTACATAAGGTTAAATCCTAAGTGTTTATTAATGGGCAATCAGCAGGTAAGTCTCGAATAGAGAAAACTCCAAAGACTATTCCGCAAGGAAGTAGGGTATAATTGCTTAATACTCGAAATGGTGTGCATCCAATTATGGATGAAGATATAGTCTGTACTATATATTAAAATATATGAAAATTTTATTAATAAAATTTTAGATTAATTTAGCGAATTAGTCTTAACATAATAGCAATGCGTTGATGTTAAATTTCGATACAGCAGTATCAGCAACAGCAACAGCAATGGATTCTATGGGTTCAGCAGTAGAAGAAAACGAAAAAGTACTTGATTCAATCCAAGGAAGAATACAATTATTTAAATCAGCATTTGAAGAATTAGCACTAAAAACAATATCATCCGATTTTATAAAAGGCATAGTAGATGCAGGTACAAAATTAGTACAATTCATAGATAAAATAGGTGGATTGCAAACAATATTAATACTTGTAAGTGGAATATTAATAACAAAATTCCTACCATCAATAATATCAGTTGTAAAGAACGTAGGTCATGCTATAAGTATAATACCAAAATTAGGTACTATATTTATGGCGATGAAAGATCAATCAAAGGCGGCAGGTGGGGGAATAAATGGTTTTTCTGCGGCTTTAAAATCTGTTGGAATTAGCGCATCCGTTGCACAAATAGCAATAGGAGCATTAACAGCGGTTATCGGCATAGTGGTTATGGCAATAAATTCTTATAACGAAGGTTTAAAAGAAAATATAAGAGTAGCCAGCGAACGTGCGGAAAAAGCTAAGGAAGAAACCAATACCTTAGACGATTTAATTTCAAAATATAAAGAATTAAAAAGTGCAGATACTCAAGATGCTGGAACTCGTTCACAAATTCAAGCATTACAAGAACAAATAACAAAATTAGTTGGAACTCAAGCTGATAATTTAGATTTAGTTAATGGAAAATTAGATGACCAATTACAAAAATTATTAGATATTGGAATAGAACAAGCTAAAAATAATAGAGCGCCGCTGGAAACCAATGCATTGTTGGCGCAAGCAGAATTAGGAAAAGGAATTGAGGCGGTAGGGTCGCCTCAAACCGAAATTAGTCTTGAAAGACTTATTGATCCTGTTCAACAATTGAGTCCAATTTCTAATGCACTCAAAGAATTAGGCCATGATTTACTATATAATAGTTACTATTTTGAATTATACGGCAAAAACGCCGAAGAAATAGTAAGCGTTCTTGAAGATTGGGAAAAACAATTTAAGGGAATGGGAGAAAGTGGTTTAGATGCTTTAGCTGCATTACAACCTTCGCTTGAATTTTATA
>CAZADN010000381.1:0-1589 GCA_964483895.1 uncultured Legionellaceae bacterium | reverse complement strand
TTGGAATATTAATACTATTTAACGATGGATGATAATAAGCATTGACTGTTTGCGGCGTCATTTCCCACTCAGTCCTATCCACAGGCTTACCAATTTTTTGTAAATCATATTCAAAAGCAAAAGTAGATGCTCGCAATACGTTTAAAACATATGGGCCTCTATCTATTTTTAACGATGAATAATCACGCCATTTATCTGGAAAACCTACTCTTTCTTCAATTAAATTTAATTTGTTAATAGCCTCATTACGAGTTTTAGGAGTCATCCAACTTAATTCTTGTAAATCAGAATGTAATACTGCGCGTATATTTTTAATAATATCCATCACTTCTTGTTTTGCAGATGCCGAAAAATATTTTTTCACATATAATTCACCAACTGCGAATCCAAGCATTTTGTTTTCTGAACCAACAACCCTTTTCCATCTAGGTGGAAGCTCTTCAATCCCAGACAATACTTTTGCCATTTCAAAATTTAGTTGTACAAAAGAGTCAGATAAATATGATGATACTGAACTTAACAAATGCCATGTTAAATATGTCTTCCAATCAGCCAAAGCATAATCAGTAAAGGATTTATTGACCGCTTGCATATATTTTGGCATACCCATATTTAAAGTTGCTAAATCGCCAAAACCCATAGCAGACAAATATTCATTCCATGAAAAATTAGGAGTTAATTTATTCAACTCTTGAAGATTCATAATATTATAAACCGCTCTAGGATCACGCATTGCAATTTGGCTCATCGATGACTTTGCCAAAGTTGTTTCAAGCTGCATAATCGTTTTAGCCTTCTGCATAGCTATTTGTTCAGAGTCTCCTAAAAGCATGAACATCTTAGTAACATGCTTTAAAAATGCAGCGCGAATTTTAATGAATTTTTTATCTTTACTTAAATAATAATCCCTATTAGGTAATGATAATCCGCCCTGATCAACTGCAGCAATTACTTTCTTACTATCAGCAAAATCTTGCATGCTACCAAACCCGAAAATAACCATAACCCCCATTTTATGCAGGTGAATGATAACTTTTTCTAAATCTTGTAGATTAGAAATCGCATTAATTTTGGCAAATTCAGGAGCTAAAGGCGTGCCCCCAAGTTTTTCGATATTTTTAACATCCATCCCGCTATAATAAAAATCACCTACTTTTTGTTCAATACTACCTGGAAGTGCTTTTTTATCCTTCGAAGCTTTAATTAACATTTCATGAACTTTATTCCGATTATCTTCTTCTACAACTGAAAACGCCCCCCAACTTGGATAATCATTAGGAATAGGATTTTTCTTAATCCACCCCCCATTTGCGTAACTAAAAAAATCTTCTTGTGGATTGATGGTTTTATCAAGCCAATCCAAATTAAGAGGCCCGGTTGCTAATACTCCTGAAGATAATAATATACTAATAGACAAAATAGATGGTTTAGCAATATTTTGAATAAATTTCATTTTAATTCTTAAAATAAATAAAAGTAAATTAAGATTAACCTTATTATTGAATACTTGCAAATTCAATATCTAACTGATAGCGTGTTTGCATTTATATACATCTTTTAAGCTAACAAATGCAACAGAAAAAACGTGG
>CAZADN010000380.1:0-1603 GCA_964483895.1 uncultured Legionellaceae bacterium | reverse complement strand
ACATTGTTATCTGTGGTGGGTCACCGCTACTGATAACATTGACATCGAAAGTTTTGTCCGAATGATTCCTGCTTTTCTGAACAGCAATCTCCTCCGGAAGTTCACCTGTTTTCAGCAACGAATCTATATCGGACTTTAACTTTATTTCAATATGGTCTTCGTAAACAACAATTTTTTCTATAATTAACTCTAAATCGGTTTTATCAAGCTTCTCCTTGTTTAAAACGTCATCAAATATGTCAAGGGCGGTTTTAGCAATTCTGTTAACTCTAATAACTGTATTGCGGCGGTCTGAAGTCAGTTCAATCTGGTTCTGCAATCCATCAATACGTTCAGAAAGCTCATCAAGCATTTCACGATACATCTCGTCAATTGCAGTCTCTCGTTCAGGATTTCTAAGTAATTCTTTTGCCTGTTGCCGCGCCAGTATTTTCATTTCAGTTCTTGCATCCTCAATTTGATTTTGTAGCAACTCTAATGTATTTGTACTTTCCTTAACGGCATCCTGCTCATTTTTAAGAGACTCATTTAGTTTACAAAGCATATGAGCCGAATTATCCCGTACTTTTTTAATATAAGATTTAAGCAAACCATCCAGCAAATCAACCCGTGTATGATGTGACGTACACCCTTTTTTGCCACGCATATGATAAGTACCGCAAGTATATGCCGGAGCCAGGTCACGGCGGCTCATGGCAAACATATGACTTTTGCAATCTCCGCAGAAAATAAATCCCGAATAGACATTATCATTTTTTTTCACTCCACGATAGTTTGATGTGGAACGTTTTTTCAGCTGCTCTTTAGTTATTGCAAATGTGCGGTAATCAATAATCGGCTCATGATGATTTTCAAAGACGATATGCTCAATCTCGTCTAATTTCACATCACCGCCATTAATTTTTTTGCGTTTATATTTGCCCTGCCGCAGAGTACCTATATAAAAATCATTATTCAGAATTTCAGATACTGTTACAATGCTCCATTCAGGGCGCACCTTAGCTTTATAAATTTCACCCTTGGACTCTTTACGCAATTTTTCACTCATTCGAGGAGTAGGTATATGCCGGTCTGTAAGGTAATTTGCAATTTTTTTATAACCACAGCCGTCATTATAAAGCTTATAGATTTTACGTACCACATCAGCCGCAGCCTCATCCACCTCAAAAGCCATTGTCTTGCTGTTAGTTATAATATAACCATATGGCACAGAGCAAATCCATTTTCCTTCACTCTGACGGCGTTTGATAACTGATTTCACCTTTTTGCTTGTATCGGTTACAGGCATTTCATTTATTAAAAAACGAAATTGAATCGCCGTCCAGTCATCATAAGTAGGATAGTCGATACTATCACCGATTGCGATGATCCGAAGCCCTGCATCCCTCAAATCCTCAAGTTCCACAAGACCTTTACTATTTCGGCGGGAAAAACGGGAAAAATCTTTAACTATCAAGATGTCATATGTCAAATCCAATAGCTTTGGGCGAAGTTTCTGATAGTCTTCACGTTGTTCAAATGTATAGCCGGAACGATCTCGATCCTCGTAAAAATCCAGATTCGAGCCGGGAAATTTTCGCTTTACAAAGTCCTCAATAATTGA
>CAZADN010000379.1:0-1603 GCA_964483895.1 uncultured Legionellaceae bacterium | reverse complement strand
AATGAAAGCATTATAAGTGTAGAAGGATTGGAAGAATTTCCTGAAATAGATATGGAACTTCAAGGTATTTTTGCAACTCGATTAGAAAAGGAGCAAAGAAAATCTAGTTTTGATAGCTCATTGCAAACCTCACAACCTATCAAAAATTATTCAATGGCAAATTCAATATTGAATAATAAAATATTACAAAGTTTTTGGTTTAAGCTTGCTATGTTAGCACTTATGATTATGGCAGCGTGGGTGATTTTAGCGTTAACGCTTAACGTTAATCTGCTGCCTGGTATTGAAGGAGTTACTTCCTTGGTTGCAAATGTTATTTTCGGAACGGCAATCAGCGTAGGTGCAGTTGCTACCGTCTCATTAGTTGCATCAGGAAGCGCTAGCTTTTTTGGAAAAAGAGAGAAAGAGAAGTTGGAGTTTGATTCATCAAATTTTATGGAAAATAAAGTATAATTAAGTTAATGGGTTACGTTGATTCCGTTCGGGCTGAGGAGAAGCTTTAGCTTCGTCTCGAAGCCTATTGATTAAGCTTCGAGACGGCGTAAACGCCTCCTCAGCCTGAGCGGAACGAGGTACATTTAAAGCAAGCGTAGCCCGGATGGAATAAAATGGAATCCGGGAGGTTCGAAGAACAATTCCCTGGATTACGGCTACGCCTTCATCCAGGCTACATTTCTACCATAGACTATGAGCAATATTATTCTGTATTAAAGCTTTGCTTAATGATATCTACCCGTACGCTTTTATCTTTATTTGGGATAATTCTAATGGTTGTATAATTTACAAAACTTATATCTTCTATTTTTGTTTGGCTAACAATTAGATAATAATTACTATTAACAGTAAGTTTTGCTTTTGCAATTTTAGCCTCATCTAATAGGGGGGCTATTTCAGATATATTTTTTATAACTTTATTTTTACGTAGTTGCAAAATTTGATTTATGATTTTTTGTTGTGAATCCATAGTTAGTGAGTTTAAAAGATAACTTGAAGATGTGTTAACATTAATTTGTGATATTTCTGGTAAGGTAGTTATATATGGTTGCAACGCATTGAATAATTTAGCTGTTACTCCAAAAACCGCTCTTAATTCAGATGCACTTTGCATTTTTTGATATCCTGGAAGATAAGGGGGATTTTGTTTTAGATATTTATCTAGCCATTCATCATGTTTAGTTTGAGTGATGCTCGATTCTTTTATCCAATTCGTCGTCGCTTCAACAATGTTTAATCTTGTTTGTTTTTTTATTTCTTGATTAGTTTCCCCAATCAGTTGATAAAAAATAGGTTTATATGAGTCATCAGCTAAATTATTTAAATTAAATCTAGCTTGTAAATCATAAACCGCTCCTTTAGTTGTAACCTCTGGGTATATGTTTTGGTACTTGGTTGGAAAAGATAATATTTTGCCATTATCTCCTATAGCTTTAAATGGCTCTTTTGCATGCTTTATTTGATCAATTGCCCAATAATTTACAGCCTCTGATGCTAAAGATAATTTATCTCTATTTATAGTAATATTGGCATGATAAATATCAATGCGTAATTTAGTCATCATCGAGGTTACAATGATTGCGATAATTGTAACAATGAATAAAGCTGT
>CAZADN010000378.1:0-1609 GCA_964483895.1 uncultured Legionellaceae bacterium | reverse complement strand
TTCAATCTTTCTAGATAACTTTTTATTGTTTTTTTCATTTTTACTGAAGAGAAATGATTGTTTATTAATGAAAAATATAGATTGTTTTCTTTTGCTTCTGGTAGAGAATTAACAAATTTTCTATTGAAGAGCTTCTTGTATTTATTAAATTGATTGATGTAAGCTTTTTTATAATTATTATCTTGAACATTTCTCAGAGCAAATTCACCATAGTCTGCTTCTAAGTGTTTTTTCCATGGATAACAAGAATCAGCAAGTATTTTAAACTCTCTACACACTAAAGCTGATCTTGACAAATCTGTTGGAGATAAAAAGCTAAGAATTCTATCTTTTACTTCTAATGGAGCGTTACTTATAGATGTTGGGGGTAGAGCATCATAATACAAGTCGTCTAATGCATCATAATATGTTAGTTCGGAGTTAGAATCTCTTGTAGAAATAGTTAACGGAGAGGTTGAAATAGTCATAGAGGGATTAAATGAATTGAATGATGGGCTTTGAAGAGTCATAATAATATCTATTAAGTTTAAACGGATTGTAATTATAGTCTTTTAATTGTTTATTAAAAACAATTTCCATTCTATTATAAATCGCTAATCAGAACTATTCTCAAAGAACTTGAAAAATCGATTAAAAAGGTGGGGGATTCTTTTAATGATAGAACTAAATTTACCAAATTTCGATGTTCCATCAAAATAGGACTCCATAGTTCATTAAAAGTGGTTTTTAAAAATAATATTATATATTTCACAAATATTTATATATATATAAGATATTGATCTTATTATTTGTTTTAAATTTGCTAAATATATATTGTATTCTGCATTATTTTATAAATAATTTTATAAAAACATCAAAAGTTTAGGAGTAAATATGGCTGTTTCAAAAGTTTTACCATCGGAAAATTCCATTAATCATTCTCTTGTCAATCTAAAAGCACGTTTTTTATTTACTCAATTTGGTTCTATGGTTGGTAGTTTGGCGTCAGAAGTTATTGCTGGACATGCTGCAATGAGCTTTTCATCATTGTTAATGGAGGGAGTTGATTTTGCTATTAGTAAGGCTGTTTCGTATGGTTGCGATCCAATTAAGGATAAAACTTCTAAATTTTTAAACAATGTTCAATCATTTTTTAAAATGACTAAAGATCATGCTATTAAAGCAATCAGGATAACCGCCTATGTTGCTCATATTTTTGCTGCTGGAGCAGGTATGTTTGAAGCATATCGATTGCTTGGAGAAAATTTTGAAAGTCCAAGCAATTTGAGCTTATTGTTCTCTACTGGTGTTGCAGCACTTAATGTTTGGAATTATATAGATGCAAATAAAGTGGAGAGCAGTGTTAAAGGATCTACAGCATTAGCACTATCAGGAATCAAAGCTATGGCACAAACTAATTTTGTTGAAATGGCTGGATTGGTTATGGGTGTATTAGGTAGTTTTATTGGTTTTAGTACAGCTGGTAATTTTGGGGTAATTGGTAGCTCTATTGGCGTGATAGGATTAATGGCGCGTCAAATTATTAGAGAGAAAAAAAATGAGCCTCATGCTTATACTTTATTGAAAGTTTGATCATAGCTGTCAAAAGATGTAAGATCAAATCAATATA
>CAZADN010000377.1:0-1623 GCA_964483895.1 uncultured Legionellaceae bacterium | reverse complement strand
CGAAGCAAATTTACAGACGTTTTATATCTTTTAAATTAATCTTGTATTGATTTCTTAGAGCAGCCTACAATTATGTGGCATACGGGAAGCAAATAAAGTACATATAAATTTACTCCATATCCTTGGATATGGTAATTAAAAACATCTTGATTTGCGTACATAACTTTTATTGTGATTTTGTTAAAATAACACAGGTATTAACATTTTTCAATAAAGCGTAATTCGTTAATAATACAAGATAAATCAGTATTTTTTATTAAATATACCATAATTTTTATAAATATGCAATCATTTTTATAATTCTTTAGAGCATTTCTTAAAACTCTAAAACTTAAAATTCAGTATGAATTAGTTTACCACTTTTATTTGTTGCATTACATCAATAATTCCTAATTTATGAACAAAGGTTTCTCCTTTTATAATAAAGGTCTAAATTGCAATTGAGGCATACTCATCTTATGACATATCTAGTATAGATTTTAAGAAATCAATCAATATATCGTGGTTTCCTATATCACTGTAAGGTAGTTTGAAAAGCACATCTATTTAGAAAGTAGTATCCGGAAAGAGGTTGAAGTTTTTCATATAAGGCGTATACAATTAAATATTTTTTGATATAATTATTTGAAAAACTTGGAGGTAAATTGAAATGCTATCAATAATAGCGGCTGTTTCCGATAATTATGCAATAGGTCTTAATAATGATATGCCATGGAGGCTGCCTGAAGATTTAAAAAGATTTGCACAAATAACTATGGGTAAGTCTATTATTATGGGCAGAAAAACATTTGAAGCATTGCCTAGAGTGCTGCCAAATAGAAAACATATTGTTGTTACAAACTCGTACAATTATAAATTTGATGATGACATGGTTGAAATAACAAATGATTTGAATGGAATACTTATAAAGTATAGAAATTTAAAAGAAGAAACTTTTGTCATAGGAGGCGAAAAAATATTTTTGCAAGCACTACCCTACTGCACTAAATTATATATCACTCATGTATTTGGTAATTTTGATGCCGACACATATTTCCCGAAGGTTTCTTTAGATGAATACGATATGGTTGAAATGTCTGATATTTATACAGATAAATTAAGTCAAATTAAATATCAATTTACAACTTATATAAAAAAATAAGCTAACTAAGTATCAGCTTATTTAAAAAATTATTCCCCGGGAAACATGTGTTCTTCCGAAAAGCTAAAATAATTTTCGCCGGCAACTATAATGTGGTCAATAACAAGTATATCAACAGTCTTTAATGCCTTAATTATTTTCTTAGTAGCGATAATATCGTCCTGAGATGCATCTAATAAGCCACTGGGGTGGTTATGGGCTAAAATAACATAGCTAGCTCTGTATTTAAGGGCAGTTTCAACTATATGCCTTGGATATATAGGGGCAGAATCTATTGTACCCTTATTAATCATAGTTGTGCTAATTAAATTTTGCTGCTTGTCTAAGCATATAACATAAAAGTATTCGACAGTTCTGCCATGAAACAGGGATATTGCGTAAGAGCCCGCCTTAGATGAAGTTCCGAGGTTTTGCTTTTTGCCCCATTTACTTATTGAGTAACGCATTGTAAGTTGTGGAATTAATGAAATAAGCACCCCAAC
>CAZADN010000376.1:0-1629 GCA_964483895.1 uncultured Legionellaceae bacterium | reverse complement strand
TCTTCAATTAACAACGTCCTAAGCTCAAAAATATTCATTGGATAATCTAACTGCACTCCTGAAATTTTTGTAAGTAACTCTGCCTTGTGTATAGTTGCATTCCACTCTTTGACAATTTTTAAATAAGTTTCTGGAGTTAATTTGGCATTGGCATGTATTTTATTCAACAAATCATTGTGTAACTTACTAATTTCACTACTTAGTAAAGACTTTGCCCGACTCGAAGAAATATATCCAACAAATTTAGCCATGATTTCATAACGTTTTTCAGAAGGCACTTCACGTAGTATTTTTGTATAATACTTTGACAATTCTTCAGTGCTTAAACCAGCTACAAATTCAGAAATATGGCGCATCAATTGTGGGGCATATATATCTTTATCTTCATAATCCAAACATATTAGTAACCATTGTTCACCAAACAACTTAGCTAAATTTGTAAAATTTTGCGAATTGTGTGACAACGCAAAAGTTATAGGAGTTGTAGCAATATTAGGAGTTTCAGCTTTATGGCTTTGACCATCAATAGAATACTTTTCAAATCCACGAACACCCGCTCCATATACATTACAAAAAGCTAATAATTGTTGACCGGCAGTATCATTTCTAGCTATAGCATTTGCAAGTAACCGATGCATTTCTATAACATCATCTATTTGAGATATATTTAACATAAAATATTGCTGCAACAGACCAGACTGAAAAATTGCAACTACAGGAACTTTTCTTTTTAAAAGAGTAACCACCAACGCTGCAAATTGCGCAGGAGTATCAAGTATTTCAGCTAATTTCCCAGCAACAGCCAAAGGTTTTTTTTCATTAGCCAAAGCCGCATCTAACCGCAAAACTAATTCATTTAAATTTTCCAATCCCGCCCCCATCCAAACCATTAGGGTTTTAAAAAATTTATATAAAATAATTATAGTATAAAATTGGTTCTATGTGATTATTATTTTTAATATACGAATCAAGAATTGCCGAGTATTTTTAAAATAACCTTGTATTTTTAAAGTCTAACAACTAAAATAACCTTGTATTTTTAAAGGAAAAGATCTTGAAACGATTTATTAATCTAGCACTAAGCAATTGGGCTCACTCCAAACGACGCAAGCCTTTAATTTTAAGAGGCGCACGTCAAGTTGGAAAAACTTATGCGGTCGACAAACTAACATCCAAGATCTACACAAAAATTTATTATCTGTATATCGTGGCAGCTTAGCTGAACAATTTGTTGCGCAAGAATTAAGATTAACTCAAGACCAAGGTAAACTTTATTATTGGCAACGTTTAGAAAAAAGCAGTACTGCGGAAATAGATTTTCTTGGTGTTCTAGGAGATAAAGTTATTCCAATTGAAGTTAAAAGTGGATCTGCTGGTAGATTACGTAGCCTTCACTTATATCTAGAACAATATCCACATACATCATCAGCCTATATCTTTCTAGATGCACCTTATCAAGAACCTATTCATGAAAAACTTGTTTTTATGCCTCTGTATTTTGTGCATAGTGCTTTTAATGACATAAGTACATGAAGATTAAAGCACCATATCGATTTTAGTCTATTATTAAATACCGTCCATCTTAAGCATTTTTATTCTAGCGAAAGACTCATCTATCCTCTTAGCATC
>CAZADN010000375.1:0-1635 GCA_964483895.1 uncultured Legionellaceae bacterium | reverse complement strand
CACGATACCACTGTAAAACTTACATAATATTTTTTTATTCCCTCCATTTTGTAATATCAATTTTTCGTATTCTATTGTTCTGGGTTCGCTATACCCATCTACTCGTGCGAGCCGTATTGTACCGGCATTACCGTCCACCTAACTTTTGTGAACGGTTTTTATCGCCTATGTTAAGTATAAAAGGCGATATTAAGTTTTCAAAAACTCCTATTAAGTCCTCCTATTAAATCTTCCTATTAAATCCTCCTATAAAACTAATATATGCCTTTACAAAGGTGGACGAATTTGATATAGTAAATATGCTTTCAATTCGTATTACCACTATATTCATTATAACAGCTTTGTTTGAAACTGTCGAAATGGAAGAATTTACGGTTTTGAAATCCCACAAAAAAACAGCCCGGTATATACCGAACTGTTTTTCATGTATTTATCCTCTGTTTATTCTTTTCGTTCCTCACTTAGTTACTCTTTATGAGTTTATAACATCAGAATACGTCCATGTTACCGGTTTTCGTTTGTCGGAATCCCAGAAGAGAGCTTCGTTAATTTCTAATGCTTTAGTTACTCGCGTCTCACGTTCAGTTTTATGCCTTTTTTCTTTTTGAATCCATATCTTATTTGGTTCATGATAACTCAATATATTGTAGTGTTCAATAATGAAATCTGAAATTTCGTCATAGTTACTAGATTCAAATTTATAGTGATATTTGAAAAGTTCATATGTTTTTGCTCTAATCAAGTGGTGTTTTTGCAATATATCAAAATAATCTGGATTATCATATTGCTTTTCTTGCTGCCACAACTCTTCGAGCATCAGCATCGGTCTGTAGTATTTTCTTTTCGTACCAAATTCCAAGAGTCCATTTTTAACAAGACAGCCAACTACATGTGGGGTAATTCGCTTGACTAACGCGTGATTCCTTTGAATAGGTGGGGAATCTGAGTTTTCTAACCTTACGGCAAGCTTATAGATAAAATCAATACGCTTATATATTTCCAGATGATAAAAATCCATGGATTTCTGGTAATATTCCTCTTTGCTTTGCTTTTCCTGCATGAAGACTTCTTTTACAAAGAGGTCATAATCGTTAAACATATCTACCACAGCCTCATGCGTATAGTTATCATTCTTACTGAAGCTCCGTGCATATTGTTTACCAGTAATCAACTTTCGGTTGCCGCTATAGTAAATGTAATCCCAAACCACTTTAGGTTTCGTAGCTATTTCTCGCGTTTTTCCATTGTGAAAAGAGTCGCTTACTTTGCTAAGATAAGCAAAGTATTTATCGGGGTTGATACCAAATTCTTCCAATTCCCTCCTTAACTCTGGATTATTCATAGTGTTTACTTGCCGTGTAGTAGCTGCTTTCACGCATTTTCTGACACTATCCGAAATTAGTTTATCGTCCGTCACATTACCCCAATTGTGGTGGCTGTGACTTTTACTATACTGCATTAGCGTCATCTGTGGGGACTCCGTTAGGTATTTATCGTATAATATATCGAATATAACTTGTTTAATTAACAATTGCATATATCTGGGTTGTATTTCAACCCGAAAAGGTATCGGTTCTATGTGAGAGACCGAGTAGAAATCATCGGCAAAATCAATGTCGGGAAGGCGCACGTTAT
>CAZADN010000374.1:0-1638 GCA_964483895.1 uncultured Legionellaceae bacterium | reverse complement strand
GTGTGCACCTAGAAGTTTACCAGATACATTGATTAAACGAGCATTACCTGACCACCATGCAAAACCTGTAGATTCGATATCGCGTCCAATTACTCTATTAAAGGGCGTTTCCACGTGGTAAAACCTCCTCTGGGAATACAAAATTTTCATGTGGTTGGTCTTGAGCAGCCATCCAAGAACGAATACCTTCGTTTAATAAAATGTTTTTAGTATAGAAAGTTTCAAATTCTGGATCTTCAGCGGCACGAAGCTCTTGAGACACAAAATCATATGCACGTAAGTTTAATGCTAAACCTACAATACCAAATGCACTTGTCCATAAACCAGTTACTGGAACAAATAGCATGAAGAAATGGAGCCAACGTTTGTTAGAAAACGCAACACCAAAGATTTGTGACCAGAATCTATTCGCTGTTACCATTGAATAAGTTTCTTCTGATTGTGTTGGTGTGAAAGCACGGAATGTGTTTGCTGCATCACCATCTTCAAATAACGTGTTTTCTACTGTTGCACCATGAATTGCTGATAATAATGCACCACCTAAAATACCTGCAACACCCATCATATGGAATGGGTTTAATGTCCAGTTATGGAAACCTTGAAGGAATAATAGGAAACGGAAAATAGCTGCTACACCAAAACTTGGCGCGAAGAACCAGCTAGCTTGTCCTAAAGGATAAATTAGGAATACAGATACGAAGATTGCAATTGGTCCAGAGAATGCAATAGCATTGTATGGACGAATACCTACTAAACGTGCAATTTCAAATTGACGTAAGCAGAAACCAATTAAACCAAATGCACCATGTAATGCGATAAATGTCCATAATCCACCAATTTGGATCCAACGTGTAAAATCACCTTGTGCTTCAGGACCCCATAAAAGAATTAAAGAATGACCCATACTGTTTGCTGGTGTTGATACAGCAACAGTTAAGAAATTACATCCCTCTAAGTAAGAACTTGCTAAACCATGTGTATACCACGATGTTGCAAATGTTGTGCCAGTTAACCAACCACCTACTGCAAGATAAGCTGTTGGAAATAATAAAAGCCCTGACCAACCAATAAAAACGAATCTATCTCGTTTTAACCAGTCATCGACAAGGTCAAATAAACCTCTTTCCTCAACAGCTGTTTGTTGTGTTTGCCCTATTGCTATGCTCATATTGAGTAGAATGAAAAAAAGAGCTAAGGGTAAAATGAATAATTTCTATCACTTTTCTTTTCCACAAATTAAAAATTTCTTAAAAAGTATAAATCTTTTTCTTATTAGTTAATGTTCCCATACTTTTCTTTAATTTACAGAAAAGATATGAAATATCTATTTTATTATAACCATTTACCACTATTTTCACAGAAAGATGAACATTCAATAACATCTAATTCATAATTTTCACTCATAAGAAATAGATTCAATAATAAATTTACTTCAATAAACGAATTTAAAAAATTATTTTGATAAAAATAGTTTGATGTTGATGAATACGAAACTAAATAAGGATCAATTTTTTGAACGCCTTTTTGCATCCAACAAGTTTTATAAAATTCACAATTTATACATATGCACATAATACTTTATTTTGGGGGCGGAGGGACTTGAACCCTCACGACCGTAAATAGTCAACGGATTTTCTA
>CAZADN010000373.1:0-1638 GCA_964483895.1 uncultured Legionellaceae bacterium | reverse complement strand
CGAATTTGTCTATTTTAATTTCAGAGGGAGATACCTTTCGTTTTTTACTATTAGTTATTATTATTTTATCACCGCTCATTTCTGGCCTCCTATGGAGCAACAGAGATTAATTAACCTGTCACTTCCTCGTCAACATAATTTATTTCAATTCTAATATTAGATTGTGTAACTACGCTTTGTACGCAAAGAGTCATATTGCACTGATGATTGACATTTATTTGCTCTATGCTGTTTGCCTTCATAATTGCTTCCGGGGGTCTTTCAGTGATAATATTACCGCACTCCACCGCCACTCCTCCTCGATTTAATACTAATACTAATTACCCACTAAAACATTAATTGCAGCAAAAATACTACTTTTTTATTAATGTTTTAATGGGAGATTAGTATAATAGCAATTCCAATTTTTGTTCCGATGTCAAAAAATGTACCTGGGTTTGCCGTAATTATTATGTGTGAGTCAGTTATTGGTACGGTATGTTAATCTTCGATTTCTACTTCCTCTTCAACTTCAGAATGAGCTATTTGAAACTCATCTACATCTTGAATGATTGCTGTTAATGCGCTTAATGCTTGATTTGTGTTTAAGCTGACGTTTTTTTGATTAACAGCGGTTGCTCTGAAAATATCTGCCATAATTAAAACTTCCTTTCAAAAATTATTTTGTTTTACTAATGTTTTGGAGAGTCCTTAGCTTTTCTGAGCCGGTTTCTTCCCAATTATCGTTTTTTAATGACGCCATATTTTCTAAAATAGAAAACGCGTCTTGCTTTTTTGTTGCTTTTTCAACTTTAATTTCCATATTCTTATATGAGAAATCGTTTGGGTTAAACTTTTTACCATTAATATTTAAGCCATCTTTCCCAAGCACAACCTTCAATTACAACACACTCCCTTCACGTAGAATACTTTTAGCAAGCTTGTGGCTTATTCTATATTTCAGTTTCTTCGCTGACTTCACTATCAGCTATTTGAAATTCATCTAAATCTTGTACAATTACAGACAATGAGCTTAATGCCTGGTTTGTATTCATGCTCACATTCTTTTGGTTAATAGCGTCTGCAAAAAAAGTATCGCTATGTGGACTACAATTATTTGACATTAAATATACCTCCCTAACTTCGTTACAAGAAGTTAAATATATTAATACATTATATGAGTGCCCTATACTTTTGTTACATAAATTTACCGGCTTGTACGCGCTGTAATGTAACAGATTGGCCTATAAATTAATACAATATTTGTATAAGCCTCTTTAACCGGCAGCTTAATTTTATAATATTTCAGGAGCTTTAATATGAGCAAAATAAATATAGGCGACAGTTATTTATTGGAGAAAAAAATAACTAAAGAAATGGTAGATAATTTTGCGGATTTTACGGGAGATTATAACCCTGTGCATATGGATGACGGCTATTGCAAAGAGCATGGTCTGGAAAAAAGAGTAGTTCATGGAATGCTTGTTTTGTCGTTTTTGTCCACATTTATTGGAATGTATCTGCCCGGAGAAGGCGCTCTTTGGATGTCTCAGACAATTGACTTTATTAACCCGGCAAGGATAGATGATACAATAATTATAAACGGTAAAGTAACAGAGATTTCAACTGAAAATGCGTTAGGCCTTAACATTGTTGTAA
>CAZADN010000372.1:0-1647 GCA_964483895.1 uncultured Legionellaceae bacterium | reverse complement strand
TGCGTTATCGCCAGATCGAATGAGTCTAAGGCTTTAGGTATCCCGATGGGAGAACCATTTTTTAAAATAAAAGCGTTATGCAAGGAACACAAAATTCATGCCTTTTCATCCAATTATACTTTATATGGGGATTTATCTCATCGTGTGATGAGCACGATTGAGGAGGAATGGCCTCATTTAGAAATTTACTCTATTGATGAAGCCTTTTTAGATTTGAGCGCTTTACCAGCAAATTTACACGATTCTATTTGTAATTCCTTGCAGCAAAGAATCTTGAAGGAAACAGGCATTCCTACTTCTATTGGTATAGGGCAAACCAAAACACTCGCTAAAATTGCAAATTATTTATGTAAAAAAGTTTTTAAGATTCCTTTGTTTAATGTAACAGATCAACGAGAGACGTTCCTAAAACAAGTGCCAGTAGGCGATGTCTGGGGAATAGGTCGTCAATGGAGTAAAAAACTAATAAGTAGAGGTATTCATACGGCCTATGACTTATCGGTTACAAATGTTCATCTGCTTAAAAAGCAATATAATGTTGTCATGATGCAGACAGCATTGGAATTGGCTGGTATTCCTTGTGGGGGACTTAAAGATACTCAGCCAAAACAGAGTATTATGTCCTCGAAAAGCTTTGGAGAGATGCAAACATCGTTCTCCTCTCTATTGCAGTCAGTAAGTAGTCATTGTGCTCGCGCTGTTGAAAAACTTCGCCAACAAGATGTCGTGGCACAACGCATGTATGTCTTTGTGCATACGAATCGGTTCCGAGAGGATTTAGCACAACATTTTCAATCGATAGAGGTAAATTTTATAAACCCAACGGATGACTTGCGTATTATTACTAAATTTGCCAAAAGATGCTTGATGCGTATTTTTAAACAGGGATTTCACTACAAAAAGGCAGGCATTTGTTTGGAGGATTTAATTCCTAAAAATCAGAGACAACTTGATATGTTTAATCAACCCAGTGATGAAACATTAGAAAAAACAGAGCAATTAATGTCCGTTTTTGACAACATCAATCAAAAATTTGGTAGAAGTACCCTTCGTTTGGCGGCGGAAGGGTACTCCAAACCTTGGTCCATGCGCTCAGAATTAAAATCACCTGCGTATACGACCCGCTGGTCTGATCTACCTAAGGTGACTCTTTATTAATCTAGTGAGAATTTATGTATGTAACCCCAGGTACGTCCTGAGCGCGTCTTTTTGCGCGAAGGGCTGCCGTGTTACGATATTTGGTTTTATAAGATTATTCTTCATTTTACTCGGAGATTCACTAGTTTATAATTAAGTCATCCATGGCGTTGGTTTACCCAGGAGTGAGTAATTATCGGCACACTATTCGCTAGGGTTGCGGAACTAGAACAGCAGGTAGATTTAGAACCGCGATGGGCGATGAGTACTTTACACGCATTATGGGTGTTATCAGCACGCTGCGTAAGTAGCAATTCCCAGTCAATTTCTAGTAAACTATGTACAAAAAAAGTTATTGCGGTATAATTTAAACACATTTAAAGTAATAGATGCGTTATGTTTGATTTATCCGAACTTTACTATCAAGAGACACAAAGTAAAACCAGTTACACGCAAACTCCAACGGCGAACTTTGATATTTATCAAATGATTGAAGGCAAACCTTTTTGG
>CAZADN010000371.1:0-1647 GCA_964483895.1 uncultured Legionellaceae bacterium | reverse complement strand
ATTTTAATTATGCTATGGTAAGATGGGTTCAGAATTATGATGGTTATGTCGATAATTTGTATCAATGTATAATTAAGGCACTTAAACTTATTTATCCGTATCAGGAAAACAAAAAGGATTTTAATGAAAAAAATACAAATGGCAAGGTGGATATGTATTTGAAAAATGTTTGGAGCTTTTTTCTAACGAACATTTAATTACGAAAGAGGAATGTGATGCTCTCAAACCATTAAGGGGTGAGAGGAATGAGGCATTACATGGCCTGAATTTCATTTTTATTAACAGATTTGTATTGTACGCACACGTATTTTATAAAGTGTTGGAGATTGTTGAGGAAAAGTTAAATATAAAATACAATAAATCAAGTGCTTATATTCGTCAGTATGAGGAAAATATGTTTGGTTTTATTACAGATATTAACAAATACTATAATAGTTCAAATTCCGTTTCTGCCATTAACTATTAAGTTAAACATGTATGTATATTCCAGTACGTGAAAAGGGATACCGCTATCGTATCCCTTTTTTATTTCTTGATATTATATAAGGTTTTCTCTTCCGTGTCATATCTTTATTCATTACTCTCATCTTCCAATTATTTAGGCATGTAGTGAGTGATGCCCATGCAAAGGCAAGCGCAGATTACAATAAAATGCACCAAAAGCAAAGAACGGCTTTCAAGCACGTGGTATGATTATAGCAGGAGGTGAGGTTATGGATTGGCAGAAGTGTATGAATCAAGCGCTTGGCTATATTGAAGATAATTTGTCTGACGAGATAGATTATAACGTAGCAGCGCAATTTGTAAATTGCTCAGTTTGGGAGTTTCGGCGAGTTTTTTCTTTCATGGCTCAAATACCGTTATCAGAATATATCCGCCGCAGACGCTTGACTTTGGCTGCAGCTGATATTCAAAACAAACGCGGTAAAATAATTGATATTGCTCTGCGTTATGGATACGAATCGCAAGCTGCTTTTTCAAGGGCTTTTACTCAATTGCATGGAGTTTCGCCGTCCTCGGCGCGTGACGATGGGGTGAACCTCAAAGCTTTTCCACGCTTAACCTTCAAATTTATTCTTAAAGGAGTGGAAGCGATGGATTACCGTATTGAAAAGAAATAGGCTTTTGATATTATTTGGTTTACCAGAAAAACAACTGAAGAAAACAATCATCAATATCATGACATCTGGCAATTCTTGATCGATTTTTTTAAAGATGACTGTGCAATGTGGAGAATACTTGAAAAATATTCTTTATATCCCACAGGAAACGACCCAAACGGAATAAGCCCAGACAGAATATATTCATATTCTGTATCATCTTACGATAACAATGAAAGCATACGAGGTGGAAGTTTTTATTACACTATAGGAGTGCCGTATAATGGCAAAGATTACAGTAAGGACAAGGAGCTTCAGTTAATCCATATACCTAGTGCTTCATATGCTGTGTTTGTCAAAACCAATGACAATGAGGATATCGGTGTTTTTACAGAACGCATTTTTAGAGAGTGGCTTCCCGCTTCGGGTTATAAATTAACCGGCACTCCTGAAATTGAGCTTACCAGCAGTAAAACAGATGGCATTATTTGGTTACCGGTAAAAAAATAATCCTAAATGATATTTGCACAAGTACTTGAGGATACCG
>CAZADN010000370.1:0-1648 GCA_964483895.1 uncultured Legionellaceae bacterium | reverse complement strand
GAACAGCCTTCAACGCAGTTAAAAGGCTTACAATTAATTGCCAATTTTGATAAAAAGATACCGAATGCAGTTATTGGCGATTATACAAAATTACATCGTATTTTATTAAATTTACTTGGTAATGCTATAAAATTTACTCAACGTGGGCATGTTAAATTAGATGTTATTTTGGTAAAAAAATACAAAAGAAAAATTAAAGTGCGTTTCGCGGTCGCAGATACTGGGATTGGTATTCCGGAAGAGTTGCAAGCAAAAGTATTTGATAGATTTTTTAGAGTTACACCTTCTTATAAAGGAGTTTATGCGGGCAGTGGTATAGGATTACATATTGCCCAATCATATGCGCATTTATTGGGAAGTAATATCAATTTAACCAGTGAAGTTGGTGTTGGGACTAATTTTTATTTTGATATTAGTTTAGAAATTGCTGATACAGATACTTGTAGTCGGGATGATGTGAATCGGACAGCGGCAAAATTTGCATCTGGATTAGGTCTTATGAATACTCAAGATGTAGCTGATGACGCGCCTTTATTGTTATTGGTTGAAGATAATAATATTGCGAGATTAATGCTTGAGAGATTAGTTAATCAAGCAGGGTATAGATATAAATCGGTGGTTGATGGTGAAATTGCTTTTGAATTAATCAAGAATCAGAGCTTTGCTCTAGTTATTACCGATCTTGGGTTGCCTGGAATATCTGGTATTGATTTGACTAAAAAAATACGTGAATTTGAAAAAAATCAGCAAAAAACTTCGGTCCCAATTGTTGGTTTAACTGCGCACGCTGATCCTAAAATTAAGGCTATGTGTATTGATGCTGGTATGAATGAAGCTTATACGAAGCCAATGTCATATTCCATATTAGATAATATTAAAATGAAATATTTTCTTGTGCATTCTTTATATATTGATGGCGATGAAGATGTTAATAAAGCGCAATCGCAGGTAAATTTAGGATTAGGGTTACCAAAAACAGAGCAAGAATTATTTGAGCTTGATAAGATTGCGGTTTTAGATACGCAAAAGGCGTTAGGCACGATTGGGAATAATATGACTTTATTAAGATCCATTTTGCATTCCATGTTAAATGATGAGCTTCCCAATGATATTTTAGAGATTAAAAATCTTCATGCCATGGATGATTGGTCTGGAGTTGAGAGAATTGCGCATAGATTAAAAGGTGGGTTGGTTTATTGCGGGGCAGATAGGTTGGCGTTCGCTTGTCAGTACTTAGAAAGATATAAAAAAGCTGGTTTAACAACTTTGCTTGAAAAATTATACCAACAATTATTATTAGTTGCTGATGAAACTTTGTGTGCTATTAAAAAGTGGCTAGATTGAAAGGGGGGTGTGACAATCACGAAAAGGTACTTTATATACTCAGCCAAGAGCATGAACTTTTTTAGCTGATTTATAAGCATTGATAATCCCAGCACCGCAAGATTTTTCTGGAAATTTAGCATCTATGCATGAAATAGTACTTGTTGGTAATATGTGTGATTCAGGAAATGTAGTAACGCTATCTTGCGACGTAATAATTTTTTTTACTTTTATAGGATTGAGTGTCGGATCAATGGCGTATAAAAGTGCAATTACTCCAGAAACGTGTGGAGCAGCAATACTCGTGCCTTGCCTGTAAATATAA
>CAZADN010000369.1:0-1652 GCA_964483895.1 uncultured Legionellaceae bacterium | reverse complement strand
AATCTTTTCCGAAAGATCTGGAGGAAATTTTTGGGCCAAGAGGTGCTTGTCTACGTTTGTACTCACTATTTTTGATTAATTTGATAACTTTGATAATTGTCTCAGGCGCAAACCCTTTTGCTGCTATTTGTTCCGCCGTTAAATTTTTTTCTATATATAATTTTAATATTGGGTCTAATATTTCGTATTTTGGTAGATTATCTTCATCTATTTGTCCTGGCGCAAGTTCAGCGCTTGGGGCGCGGGTTATTATCCTTTCGGGAATTATTGGTGATATTTTATTGCGATAGTTCGCAAGCTTATAGACCATTGTTTTAAATAAATCTTTAATAGGTGCGTAACCACCAGTCATATCTCCATATAAAGTGCTATAACCAACCGCAACCTCGCTTTTATTGCTTGGGCAAATTAACATAGCATTAGTATTATTGGATAATGCCATGAGTAATATTCCACGAATACGAGCTTGTAAGTTTTGCTTGGTTAACTCATTGGGATTTGCTGTTAACAGTTTGATAGAGTTTAATAGATGCTCATAGTTATCGTTAATAGCAATTTTCAAGCTTTTTACTTTTAACGTTTCTGCCATCTGTAAGGCATCTTCATTACTCATATCAGCAGTGTGTTGAGATGGTAGTAGAACCGCGGTAATATTTTCTGGTCCAAATGCATCAACCGCTATTGCAAGACATAAGGCTGAATCAATACCACCAGACAATCCAAGAATAACACTTTTAAAGTTATTTTTATAAACATAATCTTTTAAGCCTAAAACTATGGCTTGGTATATAGCAGCATTAGTATTTAAGGTCTTAGTGATGTGGCCGTGAGAGTTAGTTTTATTGATGCTTACAGTTTGGTTTTCTTCAATAAATTGCGAAGCCTGGGCAATTATTTTACCTTCAGAGTTTAGCGCAAAAGAGGCACCGTCAAAAATTATTTCATCTTGGCCGCCTACTTGATTAACATAAATTAAATTTACACCGAGACGCGCGTATTTTTTACATAAACTTAGACGCCTTCTATATTTACTTGCTTCGAATGGCGAGGCATTAATTGTAAGTAAAATATCAAATTGGTTAGAGTCACAAATATCTTCAGGCTCATTTTGCCATAAATCCTCGCAGATGCAGAATTTTATTTTCCACTTTTTGATATTAAAAATTGGAAATTTAGCATTTCCAGCTGTAAAGTAGCGCTGCTCATCAAACACGCCATAATTAGGTAATTTTTGTTTATTGTAATTTATTTTACAAATGCTATTCGTAAAAATACTAGCTTGGTTAAAAATTTTGTTATTAACTTTTTGTGGATGGCCAATTATTACATGACAATCGTTATCGCAAACTAGCCTTATTTTTTCCAAAGCTTCGTTTACTTTAGTGAATAACTCCTCACGAAAGAGTAAATCTTCAAGTAAATAGCCAGTTAGCGCAAGTTCAGGAAAAACTATTAAATCGTGTGTTTGTTTGTTATTGGTAATTATTGTAATTATTTTGTTACAGTTAGTATCAATATCCCCAACTTTGGGATTGATTTGTGCCATTAGAACGGTAATTGGTGATGACATTTATAAGTAAAGGATTAAAAAAATAAGTAGATTAGTGTATTATACTTGGTTCTGTTGTTTGAGTACATCATATGTTAAAATC
>CAZADN010000368.1:0-1667 GCA_964483895.1 uncultured Legionellaceae bacterium | reverse complement strand
CTTCTTCTGTCCACCATTGCTTTGTGGTATAACCACCATTCTTAATAAACTCTAAAAACTCCCCATTAGATACAAGAAACTTACTGGCATAAAAATCAGCAATATTAGTGCGTAATACTCCATACTCATTATCCCATCCGTACGTAGTATCATCAAATTTTTTTCCTAATGTAATTGATCCTCCTTTTACCCAAATCAACTCGTTTGTTGGGGCTTCAGATGATAAATCACAAGAAATCCAAGCATTACTCTCTCTAACATAACACAAGGGCAATTGACGGATTAGTACCGATGTCGTTTCCAAATGAATTCGCTCATGTTCAATACCCATCAAGATAATCCAGGATGCATCGGACCACGTGATAGGTAAAGATAAATTCATTGTTGAAATATATTGAGTGACCATGTAACGTACTTTCTTACGATACATCTTGACCTGTTCAACAGAAGGCCATTTATAAAGTTGATGATTTAAATCATCCCAGGACATTTCATCTACACCCACTGCAAACATAGATTCAAATTCAGGATTTATTCGTTGGGATATTTGTTTCATAAAAATAAGTTTATTAATATAAAATACAGCTGTATGACCGTAATAAAAAATAAGAGGATGACGTAATGGATCTGCAGTTATATAGTAGGCTTTATTAGTATTTAGGACGTTAAAAAGATCTTCATATAAAGCAAAAGTTTGGTGAAAATAGTCCATTATTTCCTGACGCTTATGCTCTGTTGAATTTGAGTTAAGTAATATGGTTCTAACTCTTTTCGAATAAGCTTGCCGGAAATTATCATCCCTCAAATCAATAAATGATGGTTGACTCATATTGCGATCCTTTTCATCCCTTATTTTTTTAATTATAGTCAGCTAAATTAGCATGCTACTGTCGTTTTATCGTACCTGACACTCTCATTCGAAGTATCTG
Source organism: uncultured Legionellaceae bacterium (assembly GCA_964483895.1). Taxonomy (GTDB): domain Bacteria; phylum Pseudomonadota; class Gammaproteobacteria; order Legionellales; family Legionellaceae; genus 2-12-FULL-35-11. The sequence continues at coordinate 738 of CAZADN010000368.1, read as the reverse complement.
CTATACTTCGAATGTCAAATTTTATTTAAATATCTGCGATGATTTTTTTCATTGGCATCACAGAGTATAAGTGAATAATTATGGTTATTTTATGGATTCTTTACTAAGTAAAATCATTGTATTACAAAATACCACTCTTTTTGATAGATTGTCGGTAATTTTTTTGCAAGACATCGCTGAAGCGGTAGTATTTAAGAGATTTAAAAAGAGGACATAATTTTTTCTGAAAATGATATACCTGATGGTTTTTATATTGTTAAATCTGGATGCATAGTACTAAAAAAGCATGGAAAAAAAATTGCAGCAATCAATAAAAATGAATTTTTTGGAGAATATGGTTTATTACATTTTCTCATTTTTCTACGGTTGTTAATAATCAACAAAATAGAATTGTTAAAGTCAATTTTACAAAGTAAGTCGATACCTATAAAGTTGTATCCTATAGCTCTGAAAAATGACTGGACTGGCCAAAATAAAAAGTTTGTTATAAATATAGGAAAAGATGGCATTAATTTAAACTTTGATGCTCTTGTCCTGCGCTTGTAGTAGATTCAACTGCGTTATTTAGGTTAAAATTCTATAGAGACTTAATCTTGCGTGATAAAAACAGAGTGCTATACTCGCATTTGTACTTTATTTAACAGAGCTCTTGCATAACCTGCATCTTTTGCTTTGTTGCTGTGTTACAAAGAATCCTACGGTGCTCATTTACTCCATGTAAACTCCGCTCCTCGAACT
>CAZADN010000367.1:0-1672 GCA_964483895.1 uncultured Legionellaceae bacterium | reverse complement strand
TTTTTGCTGACTCGCTTTATCAAACAATCCAAAGAACCCCACCTGTACCAGGTTTACCACCTGCAATTGTCCCATCTCCTCCAAATGTAAATGCCAAAGCTTACATACTAATGGATGCAAAAACAGGGAAAATTATTTCTGAAAAAAATAGTGAGACACGCCTTCCGCCTGCAAGTTTAACTAAAGTAATGACTCTGTATGTTGTTTCAAAAGCATTAGCCAATAATCAAATTCATCTAGAAGATAATGTTCGCGTCAGTAATAACGCTTGGAAAATTGGCGGTTCGCGTATGTTTGTCAAAGAAGGGCAAATGGTACCAATTGAAGATTTACTAAAAGGAATAATTGTTGACTCTGGAAATGATGCCTGTGTTGCGATAGCTGAACACTTGGGTGGTAGCGAGGAAGGATTCACTGAAATCATGAATAGCCAAGCTCAAAGCCTTGGTATGGTTAACAGCCACTTTACTGATTCTACAGGTCTTCCAAACGAAGCGCTTTATACTACAGCTAAAGATTTAGCGATATTAAGCCAAGCAATTATCAATGAATTTCCACAGTACTATCACTGGTACAAGGAAAAATGGTTTACTTTTAACGGCATTCGTCAACCTAATCGCAATCGTTTGTTGTGGCGCGACAGCCAAGTAGATGGGGTAAAAACTGGGCATACAAACGACGCTGGATTTTGCCTAATATCCTCTGCAAAACGTGGAGATATGCGCTTAATAGCAATAGTTTTAAATTCTCCTAGCGAAAGCACTCGCGCTGATGATAGTGAAAGACTTTTAAATTATGGATTTAGATTTTTCGAAACTCGTAATCTTTATAAGGCAAATCAACCAATTACAAAAGTACGCTTATACAAGAGCGACAAAAAATCCATTAACGTAGGCCTACTTGCCGATGATTATATTACAATTCCAACTGGTCAATACAACAGATTAGCAGTATCTTCAAGCGTACCTGAATTTTTAGAGGCGCCAATTAAAAAGGGCCAAGAAGTCGGAGAACTAATCGTAAAATTTGATGACAAAGTGGTTGCTAAGAAAAAGTTACTAGCTTTAACAAATGAAGAAGCCGGTGGTTTTTACACTAGATCTGTTGGCGCCATGCAGATTTTGTTCGCTAAGTGGTTTGGATAAAATGAGTAAGGATATATCATTGCTAGAGTTTCCATGCGACTTTACTATTAAGATAATTGGTAATAACTCAAAAAATTTTGAACAAGATATTCGCGATATAATATATAAGCATTTTGCAAATGGGAAAGAAATAGTAATAACCTGCAAAAAAAGCCAAAAAGATAATTATATCGCGATTAGCGCGACCGTATATGCAAAATCTAAAGAACAATTAGACGCGGTTTATATGGAGCTTACCAAACATCCAGAAGCCAAAATGGTGCTCTAATGATAATTCGTAAACTTAGCATCCAAGATTACCAAGAAACTTGGGATGCCATGCGTAAATTCACCCAAGAAAGAGATGAACATACCGAAGACGAACTCTGGCTACTTGAGCATCGCCCCGTTTATACTCAAGGCCAAGCTGGCAAAGCCCAGCATATTTTAAATTCAGCGAACATTCCAATTATCCAAACCGATAGAGGCGGACAAGTTACCTATCACGCACCAGGACAATTAGTTGGTTATGTACTAATGAATATTGG
>CAZADN010000366.1:0-1683 GCA_964483895.1 uncultured Legionellaceae bacterium | reverse complement strand
TATTTTAAGGGGAATATGTTTCATTAATGATGGCAGTGATGGTGTGTTTAACGTCATTCGTTAGCGAAATGCTATTATCTTCATTGTAGTAATCGCCAGTGACATGCATTAAGTCCTCATTCGGAATCGAAAAGGCGGTTGAAGAATGCTTTTTAAGGCTAACGAGTGCGCCGGTGATTTTTTCCAGGTGAGACTTGACCCAATCATAATAAGCTTGATCGCTTAATTTGAATTCATTGCCCATGCAGGAGGTTTCAATAAGGCCGATTTGAGTGATAATTTGAGTGTAAGTTCTATCGGGCAAAATGTCATTTTTAAGCGAATCTCGAATCATCGATTGAAGCTCATGTAATTGTTTTTTAACTTTAAGCGATATGTCCTTATCCATGTTTATCTCCAATTTCATGTTGCTTCTTAAAGTCATTTTTATGGCAACCCTTACGCAGAAAAACCGCTCTCTGTAAGTGTTTATTTTAAGCCAATAAAAAACAACATATACTCAGTTACAATCGTTGTAAAGGCTTATTCCATCGAGCTGCAGATTTCAACGTCACTTTCAAGGCGGCTAATCAAATATTAAGTCGGTCAAATGCTCTACTAAATATTTTTACAAAAAAGAGAGGATAGATCGAGCGATCCCCGCAGTATAATGTTTAGCATCTCCCTATTGTTGAGGAGCAATTGAAATATATCAAAATATTTGGAAGAAGCTGCTGTTAACCTAAAAAGGAAATTGAAATTTTTTTCTTCAAATATCGTGTCTAACGGAAAATCAAATTTAGGCTCTAATTTTGAAATGATTATATTGATTTCATTGATTAGGTTTTTATATTGAGTGAAATTTTTAAATAGTGCTTGCTCACTTTCAAATAACTTTTTGAATAAACGGCTGGCATCATTTACTTCCGACATCATTTTTTCAATAGAGTTACCATCAAAAGCACGCATTTGGGTCAGATAAAATAAAGGTAACTCATTCACAGCAAGTAGCCAATTTGCTAATAAGAATAGAGTTCTGTCATTTGAGGGGTGAGGTCAAGGAGGGCGAAACCAAGGTTAAGTACCTTCCTGCTCAGACGTAAATAATTTGACATATTTGTATTTAAAGTATATTATTTGCACTAATCATCACTCCTCAAACGAGACATCTCTATGAAAAAACTTCATTTATTAGCGTGGGCATTATTCTTCATGTGCTTAGGCAATCTGGCTATGGCCAAAGCAAAGAAACCGGCGCGTTGTCCAACAGTTGCGGAAATTAAAGCGGGTGGTCTTGAGCTTGTAACGCGCTTGAAAGCAGAAGTGATTGCTGCAATCGGGTATGAATATGGCGCTGGTCATTTATCAACTTACAATTCAAAAAGTCAATGGGCATTCGCTATCCTTATTCCTAATGGTCAGGCGGTATATTAACCGGATGCATTAAATAAAGCAATAGAAGCTTTAAAAACATTGTCCGGTAATCCTAGCCTTCAATATTACAAAAAACACGATAAATGGGTGTGTGAATACAATAATAATTATCAATATCCTTCTATTGCTGGTGCCCCTGAAACAAGTTTTAGTGATTAACAGGTTTGGAAATTGGTCTGGCTTGTTTAATGGCACTGTTATGATTGAGTAGTAATAAGAGTGCAATCGTGCAAGCCTGACCCAGTTTTTCAAGTAAAGATTTGACCTCTA
>CAZADN010000365.1:0-1686 GCA_964483895.1 uncultured Legionellaceae bacterium | reverse complement strand
AGCAAAGCAGGTGATTTTTTAACTTTATGTAAAACACCTGAATTGGCTTGTGAAGTCACTTTACAGCCGCTACAACGATTTGATTTAGATGCTGCGATTATATTTTCTGATATCTTGACCATTCCAGACGCAATGGGCTTAGGACTTTATTTTGTTGAAGGAGAAGGACCCAAATTCCGAAAACCTATAAGAACGTTAACAGATATTAAAACTTTGCCGATCCCGGATCCCGGAGTTGAATTACGTTATGTAATGGATGCTATTTCATGCACGCGTAAGGAATTAAAAAATAAAGTTCCTTTGATTGGATTTGCAGGAAGTCCTTGGACACTTGCCTGTTATATGCTAGAAGGAGCAGGTAGTCGAGAATTTAGGCAAGTTAAAACACTTTTATATCAGGAACCTAAGACATTACATCATTTGTTAAACACCTTAACCAAAGCAATTATCTTGTATCTTAATGCACAAATTGCTGCTGGCGCACAGGCCATTATGATTTTTGATACTTGGGGAGGATTATTAACTACTGCGGCGTATCAAGAATTCTCCCTAAATTATATGACACAAATTGTTGCTAATTTAAAGAATCAGACTGCACAAGAAAAAGTACCTATCGTTTTATTTACCAAAGGCGGAAATTTGTGGTTAGAAGAAATAGCCAACTCAGGTTGCGACGCAATAGGCTTGGATTGGACTATCGATATGGGATCAGCCCGCCAAAGACTTTCTAACAAAGTAGCGTTGCAAGGTAATATGGACCCAGCCGTTTTATTCTCCAATCCAGAGACAATTCGTCAGGAAGTAAAAAGTATACTGCAATCATATGGTACTGGTTCCGGCCATATATTTAATCTAGGCCATGGGATTTCACAATATACAAAGCCGGAAAATGTAAAAATATTGGTTAATGCTGTACACGAATTAAGTCTTGCTTTCCATTAAAAAATTAAATTTATATCTATTTTTTACCTGGCGCTACCATTCGAAATGGACTTGATTCACTATGATTGAAGTTATTATTTGGTTTCTGGTTTTTCTGGTTAATTGTGCCTGCTACGTAAACTAAAATTTCCAACTCAGTAGGTCTTGGTGGGTATTGTGGTAAAGGCTTCTGATAATTCTTGCAAACTAGTTCATTAGGCTGTTGAGAAACTTGTTCAGATGTGTTCCGTGATTTTTTTTTAAACATTTTTTTATAATTTATATTAAAAGATTTATTAGATTTTGATCCGGATAATAAACTGAAATTTTCATTTTGTAAAAAAAGAAATAAAAAATTTTTATTTTATCTAAATATATAGTTTTTAAATTAGTAATTGATCTAAAAATTGGATTAATATAAGATCATCTGTAGGACTATCTATGACAAGGAGGAAATACAATTTATAAAAATTTTAAAATTTTATTTTCTGAATAAGTAAATAAATTAAAGGCAATGGAATATATTTTGCTATTTATTATTAGTAAAAATATAAAATTATCCCAATCAATGAGGTTATTATGCCAGTATTATACAATATAAGTGAAGAATCACTTTGTAAGAAAAATAGAGAGTTAGTGTGTGAATTAATAAATGATGAAGGGTTTATAGATCTCCGTTCCCTAGATTTAGAACAGCAAAAACAAATTATTGGAGAGATTAATAAAAATGAAGAATCGAATGTAATAGCTACTAAAGAAAATTAT
>CAZADN010000364.1:0-1688 GCA_964483895.1 uncultured Legionellaceae bacterium | reverse complement strand
TAGTAGTATAACAACATATGATACTTATAGTGTTAACACAAACAGCAAAGCCTATAAATTTGGCAAAGTTTCAACTATTGATGATGTTATTGGAGGTTATGGGAAAACCCTAGAGAGGGGCAAATCATCATCAAAGCCATCGTTGTTTGAGGTTTCAAAAAATGAGTATGTCATTTTAAGCGCAAGCTTGCTATCATCAAATGTTATACTAACCTCTATCAATAATTTAATTGCGAATAATTCTGATGCAACATTAGCTCAGGCTGAGTATATAAATCCATTAAAGTCGACATCTTCGCCAATAAATAATCAGGTTGGAGTGTTTGGTATCGCAGATGGTATCACAGAATATGTAATGTTAAAGTATATTATTGAAAAGAATGGAGGTACAGTGGTATTTGATTCAAAAACAAATATTGCGACCGCAAAAATTGGCGATAAAACAGCTTATTTCGGCAGTAAGATCATTAATGGCAAGATGGTTGTCAACCCAGATGATATTGCAAACTTTTTTGGGCTTGACAGATCTAACTGCCTTCATAATGAGGGAGATCCATTTGATACTGTAGATGATGCAGCTATGGCATTCGGACTTATGTATAATGTTAAATCTACAACAAAAACTATTACATTTCCAAATGGAAGAGAATACATAGCTCTTATTTATGAAGAAAGTACTAGAAATAAAAATATCTTTACATTTAGGGACGTTAATGCGGGTACAGGAACAAGTGTTAGTTTTCCAAAGCCTAACAAAAATAAATTGCTGGTTGCGTGGGTCCATACACATGCAGCATATATTACTCCTGGCAACCCAAGCGAAGATAGATTTTCGGGTAAGAACGGCGATGGAGATGTTGTTATACAAAGGAAGGCTAGAGGATATGTTATTACACCAGGAGGCTTCTTTAAATGTCTAACATCTAATTGGAACAATAATATTACTTCAAATACTATTCCTGATACAGACCCAGCAGTAAGAATAATCTCTGCAGACATGCCTCGTTAAGAATATAAAATAAAGGTGGTGTTAATTGTATGAAAAAAGCTTGGGTTATTATTTTTATAGTAGTGTTAAGCATAGGGTGGCTTTTTGTTTTTATTAGCTATGATCAGTCAAATCAAGATCCAACATATAGGTCAGTTGAAGGTTTTCTTAAAAATGGTAGAAAATACAAATTCTATGGAACAGATACTAATAATTTCGATCTTAAAAAGTTTAGAGAAGAGAAGGGATTAACAGTTGAGGTTTCAAATTACACTTTAACAGAAACAGCAAGAACTCCAGAAGAGGCAGCTGAAAAATCTCAAACATATATTGCACTTGATACTGTAGACTCTAAAGAAGCAAACATAGAGGTTTTTTATGATAAAGAAACAGACGAATGGATAATAGATATTGTTTGGAGTGAAGGACATTTGTATGTTGGTGGATATAGCGTTTTTTCTATAAACCGTAATAATGGTATATTAAAGAACTATTCTACACCATGGAAATAAGTTGTATAGTGTAAGATTTCAAGGACATTCCTAAATTATATAGGGATGTCCTTTGTGCGTTTTTATCTGCGAATAAGGCAAACCTTCGATAACCGAAAACGGCGCAACAGTGGAAAGCAAGTATAACGGCGACGGTCTTCGCATTGAGAAATATTCCGAAAGAAAAACTACCCAATACATGTACGAAT
>CAZADN010000363.1:0-1708 GCA_964483895.1 uncultured Legionellaceae bacterium | reverse complement strand
ATCTTCATATTTTCATCCCCTTTTTTACAATACAAATTTAATAAACCATAAGTCTGCACAATTTTTTAAAAAATTACCATATTATTTCTTTATTTTTCTTTACTTATCTGAAAACTCTGGTAAATTACTGCTTTTTAAATGTTTAACTTTAACAGAGATATTACAATGTTTGAATATAAAAAATATTTATGTGTAATTTGTGGCTTCATTTATGATGAAGAACTTGGTTGGCCTGAAGATGGTTTAGTAGCTGGTACAAGATGGGAAGATGTGCCTGAAAACTGGTTTTGTCCTGATTGTGGCGCATCTAAGGAAGACTTTGAAATGGTTGAGGTTGAAGTTAACTAGGTTTAACTACTACTAAGATAACAATGCCTATCAGCAGTAAAGTTGGAATCTCATTATAAATTCGGTAAAATTTAGAGGTTTTTTGGTTTTTATTTAAGTTAAATTGGCGTACAAAGTATCCACATAAAATATGATACATAATTAAAAGAACTACTAGAAATAGTTTAATATACATCCAATTGACTAAAAAATAATAACTGGGATTGTAACTTAAAAGAATCGAACCAAATAATAAGGTTGCAACTGCTGCTGGATTCATTATACCCTTATAAAGTCTACGTTCCATAATTTTAAAACGTTCTTGGCTAATTTTATCAGTCGCATCAGCATGATAAACAAAAAGCCTTGGTAAATAAAATAAACCTGCAAACCATGCAACCATTGCTATAATATGTAGCGCTTTATAAATTAACATCTAATTATCCATTATTATTAAATACAGCCATTAGCAGTAATGCCATTAAATTAAGGGTTTATTTATATCCGCTCAAGCTGAGGAGGCGTTTACGCCATCTCGAAGCTTAATCAATAGGCTTCGAGACGGCGTAAACGCCTCCTCAGCCCGAACGGAATCAACGTAACTCATTAACTTAATGGTAGTGACCCCTAGCGGTTACGATTTTTCTTACGCTTTAACATATTTAAAGCTTCGATACTAAGTGCAAATAACATTGCAAAATACAAATAGCCTCGAGGAATATGAAAATTTAAACCATCAGCTATTAACATCATACCAATTAACATGAGAAAACTTAATGCAAGCATCTTTATAGTTGGATTTTTTTCGATAAAACTCCCAACAGAATGACTAGACCAAATCATAACAATAATTGCAATTGTAATAGCAACTCCCATTACAAAAAAATTATCTGTTATTCCAACGGCTGTTAACACACTATCAAGAGAAAACACTATATCCATTACTGCAACTTGCAAGACAACAATCCGAAGACTCACTACCGCCTTATTAGAACTTTTCTTAGAGTTATATTTACCTTCAATTTCAAAACCGATTTCTTGAGTAGCTTTGTAAATTAGAAATACCCCTCCAATCAATAAAAAGAGATCTCTAAATGAGAATATAAAGTCATGAAATTCAAAGATTGGCTCTTGTAAATGCACAATCCAAACGGCGGACGCTAATAGCATTAACCGAGTTATCCAGGCAAAACTTAAACCCCAATAACGCGCCCTTCTTCGCTCAGACAACGGCAGTTTTTCAGTTAAAATTGATAAAAACACCAAATTATCTATGCCTAGAATGATCTCTAATATCGTTAGCGTTATAACACTCAAAGTAACATCTATAATATTCATTAGTTTTATAAAAAATAAAAATAATAGTTCAGCATAAGATAAT
>CAZADN010000362.1:0-1730 GCA_964483895.1 uncultured Legionellaceae bacterium | reverse complement strand
AATGATGCTGCCATTGCGGTTGCAAAAAAAAATATGGCAGATATAAAAAATGTTGAATTTCACGTAATGGATGTGTATCAAATCCCACCTATTAAAAAATACGATATAGCCATTATACGCGGCGTTTTACATCATTTGTATGAAGTTGAAAAAGCTATTCAAATAATATGTAATATTGCAGATGAAATTGTTGTTGCTGAACCCAATGGTTATAATCCAGTGCTAAAAATCATGGAGAAGGTTTCTCCTTACCATATTCAGCATGAAGAAAAATCATATGCTCCTAGGAAACTAGACAAATGGTTCAAAAACAATGGAGGAATTATAACTGAATCCTTGTATGTTGGATTTGTGCCTTTATTTTGTCCAAATTTTTTTGCTAAAATATTAAATTTTTTTGAGCCATTTTTAGAAAAAACGCCATTACTTCGCACATTTTCATGTGGTCAATATATACAAAAAATACAGCTTAGAAGTTCAACGAGTTCCTAAATAATTTAATGTTTTGCGATAAACTGCAATTGTATTCTCTATACAAGAATCCCAAGAAAATTTAGCCGCCTGAAGAGGGCCTAGTTTTTTTAGCATGTCGCGTAAAGTTAAATCAGTTATGAGTTGATTTAATTTTTCAGTTATCAAATCGATATCAAATGGATTAGTTATTATAGCTGCATCCCCAACAACCTCTGGCATTGAAGACTGATCACTGGCAAGCGTAGGAATACCACTGGCCATTGCTTCTAATAAGGGCAGCCCAAAGCCTTCGTATACAGATAAATAAATAAAACCATAAGCGCCCGAATAAAGAAAAGGTAATTCAGATTCTGGCACATACCCCAAAAAATAAAGTTGTTCTTGATTAATAAGTTTTTTGGTAAGTTTTTTTAAATGACCGGTTTTCCACCCTTTCATTCCAACTAAAACTAAAGGATAATTTTTACGTAACTGATCGGGTAATTGTTTAAAAGCTTGAATTAAACTTTCTAAATTTTTTCTAGGTTCTAAAGTACCAACATAAAGTAAATAAGATTTATTGTGTAAGTTATAACGTCGTAGAGTAATTTTTATTTCAAAAAAATCTCGGACTTTAAATGTCTTAGAAATTCCGTGATAAATACGAGTTATTTTATTCGGCGGTATAGAAAAAAAATTAATAAGTTCACTCCGAATAAAATCAGATCCCGTGATGATATGATCCGCATTATTTATACTAATAGGTAAATTATATCTTAAATGCTTTACTCTTTCTCTAGGGTGATATTCGGGATAATGAATATGTGATAAATCATGTATAGTACAAACTTTAGGCCCAGAATACGAATTTAAAATATAGCAAGGTTCATGATAAATATATTGGTCCTGAATTAAAAAACGTGTTTTTTTTATAAATATCATATTTTTATAATCGCTAAACAGAGAATAAGCTCCGGGAAAACATTTGATATTTTTTATAAACTGACTTAAAAAATAATTTTTTTTTGCAATTTTATTATTGCAATCCTTGAAATTAGGAATACAAACAACTTGATTAATAATATTATGTATTCGCAAGCCTTGTAACAAATTTTGAGTGTACCGCCCAATTCCGGTTAAGTCAGATTGTAAAGATTGTGTATTTAAAATAACATTCATATTGTTTAATTTTCTGTCACCGTTAAGATTCAAATTGAAGTATAATTGTATAGGCTGTTCAATAATAGTAGAATTTTTTATAAGCTTTTGTTAACATC
>CAZADN010000361.1:0-1735 GCA_964483895.1 uncultured Legionellaceae bacterium | reverse complement strand
TTATAATTAAAAAAGCCAACAATAAACTAGATAGAGCTTAAAAAGTCTGTTAATTGCTGCTCATTTCAATGAATTAAATAGGGGCTCAAATTAATACAAACCACAAAATTTAGTACAAATTTATTGACATAAACCACAAAATTCAATAAAATATAGTAATGAAATACATCAGAAGAAATTATGAACAAGAGATAATAAACACTTTAGATGAAGGAAAGATAGCAGTTCTTTATGGGCCAAGGCAGGTAGGAAAGACTACAATGGCCAGGGCAATTGCGGGACAAATAGATGCTGATTACATGTATTTAAATTGCGACGAACCCGATATAGCACTGAGTCTTAGTAATAAATCGACAACAGAGATTGCACACGTTATTGGCGCAAACAAAGTAGTTGTAATTGACGAAGCCCAAAGAGTTGAAAATATTGGAATTACTCTGAAGTTAATAGCTGATAATTTTAAAGATATTCAAATTATTGCTACCGGATCTTCTAGTTTCGAGCTGGCAGATTCTATAAATGAACCACTCACCGGCCGGGCGTATTATTTTAATATTTGGCCCATGAGCGTATCTGAGCTGCCTGGAACATTATTAGAAAAAAATAGATTATTAAAGAATATGCTGATATATGGTCAGTATCCTGAAGTAATATTAAATTTAACAACCAATAAAGACCGGTATTTAGCTAATTTGACTACTAATTATCTTTACCGAGACTTGTTGAATATAGGTGCAATTAGAAGTGAGGCAACTTTGGTATCTTTGCTTAAGATGCTAGCTCTGAAAATAGGCAGTACAGTAAGCTTTAATGAGCTTGCTAGTAGCTTAGGAATTGATGTTTCAACAGCTCGTCGGCTTGTCGATTTATTAGAGAAGGCTTATGTAATTCATTCATTAATGCCACTTACTAACAATCAAAGAAACAGTATTAGCAAGCAAAGAAAAGTCTATTTTGTAGATTTAGGTGTACGTAACGCTTTGCTTGGTAATCTTTCGCAACTTGAATTTAGAGATGATGTTGGGGCTTTATTCGAAAATTTTTGTATAAATGAGCTTCGCAAGAAAAATATGCTATTGCCAATGCCTGCCAATGATTATTTTTGGCGAGACTATATTGGCGCAGAAGTAGACTATATTCAATACAAAAACAATACGATTAATGCTTTCGAATTTAAGTGGTCTCCTAAAAAAAGCGTTAAATTGCCCAAAGCCTTTAAAGACTCATATGATAATGCCAGCCTGATTGGTATACATAGCGGTAACGCGGTTGATATTTTTAACATAAAATAAAAATACCTTGCCAAAAATATAAGCCTTTAGTTTTTTATATTATTTATGACCGGGTTTATAGCAGTACTTGGGCTACTGCTATTTATAATTAAAAAAGCCAACAATAAACTAGATAGAGCTTAAAAAGTCTGTTAATTTTTGCTTAAAATTATCTACCGAAAACCGCTCGGAGCTTTTACTAATTAATTTATAATTCCATTGTTTATTGCCGGCTAGTTGTATGGCCTTAGAAAATTCTTGTGCAGATTGGATAGTTACTAAAAGGCCGTTTTGGTCATTTATATAATCTAGTGATCCACCTTTTTTATAGGCAATTACTGGCGTTCCAGAAGCTAAGGCCTCTACCGGGGCGATCCCAAAATCTTCGACGCCAGGAAAAAGAAACAACTCTGCATTTTGTAGCTTGGTTACTAATTCTGTGTCTGAAACATTAGTATAAAAAG
>CAZADN010000360.1:0-1736 GCA_964483895.1 uncultured Legionellaceae bacterium | reverse complement strand
ATTAATATTAACCAGAACAATTTACCAGATTTGATTCGTATTGACTTACAACAAATGGGGGGTATTCTTTTTTTTGACTATGATTCAATCTTAAGAACAGATAAAGTATCATTAAGAACAGATATGCATCAAATTGATGAAGGGTGCTATTTAGTAGATCAATCTAGATATATTGAGATTGATTTAAGTGTTATGCCTTTATATATAAAAAATCAAATGCATAGTATTTCTTTTACATTTGCAAAAAGCACGGGTGTTGTGTTGAACGATGTGTTACAAGCGGCAGTAACGAACAGAGAAAAAATGCTAAAATACGAAAGTTCTAGTTCTTTACTTAAGGAAAAATCAATTGAGGCACGAGAAGTATATGAGGCCTTTTTGTATGAAAGACATTTACGAGAAAATATGGAAGCTACTTTTTCGTGGCGAGTAACATCTTGCTTTAGAAAAATCTATCATTCAAGTTTAATTCGAGCAGTTTCAAAACATATAAATTTATTTAAGCGGTTTCGATTTGGCTACATTAGATACATGTTTTGGAATCGATTTTCATCATATGATCAAATTGTAGAAAACAACTTTTCATCGGATAGAATTGAATTGTTTGGTGAACGCAATACAAAGTTTCAAAAACGTCCAATGTTTAAGTTCATTATTGTGATTGATGATGTTAAACACAATAATATCAGGCCTCTATTAGAGTCAATTCTCTATCAAAGTTATCCTAATTGGAATGCAGATATTATTGTGAGTAAAGATGAACTGGATGCATTCAAGCAGGACTACCAATCATATTGTAAGCATTTTAATATAGTTTCTTCTACTAATTTTTATGATGATTTTAATAAGGCACTTTTAGTAGATCAAGTAGATTATATTGTGACTGGACAAGCATGTACTATATTTAGTCCTTCATTGCTTTTTGAAATAAGCGATTTATTTCAAACTAAAATATATGATTTTATTTATACGGATCATGCTTCTAAAAGCTATGATAATTGGACAAATCATTACAAGCCTGATTTAGCGATTGATTATTTAAGATCAAATAATTATATTGGACAAACAATTGTTGTAAAACAAGAAGTATTACTAAGTGTAGATGTCTATGAGTCTAGTCCCATTCAATTTGATATTTATGATTTAATTTTAAAAGTTGTAGAAAAGACAACATCAGTACATCACATACAAAAGAAATTGTTTGTTGAAATTGAAAAAACCAAAGATGATCTTGATTATCACAAGCGTGTTTTATCAGGTCATTTGAAGCGTGTTGGACTAAAAGCAAGATTGGATAAAAATGATTATGAATCTTCTATTAGAATACATTATGACCTGATAGGAAGCCCTTTAATTTCTATTATCATCCCTAATAAAGATCATATAAATTTATTAAAGGTATGTCTAGAGTCATTTATTTACCAATCTACATATGAAAACTATGAAATCATTGTAGTTGAAAATAACAGTGAAGAAAAAGCGACATTTCATTATTATGAACAATTACCTACTTTGAGTGAAAAAATACGTGTCTTATATTATCAAGATGATTTTAATTATTCTAGAATTAATAATTTTGCTTCTAAACATGTAAAAGGCGAGTATATATTGTTATTAAATAATGATATTGAAGTCATTACCCCAAATTTTTTAGAAGAAATGTTGATGTATGCTCAACGTGATGATGTTGGTGCAGTTGGAGCAGTTGGTGCGGTTGGTGCGGTTGGAGAAGTTGG
>CAZADN010000359.1:0-1738 GCA_964483895.1 uncultured Legionellaceae bacterium | reverse complement strand
CGTCAGATTCTTTCATTTCATGATAGAAGTCATTACCTTCTCGTGTACGCTCACCAACACCAGCAAATACTGAGTATCCACTATGTTCAATCGCAATATTACGGATTAACTCCATCATATTAACAGTCTTACCTACACCAGCACCACCGAACAAACCTACTTTACCACCTTTAGCAAATGGACATAATAAATCAATAACTTTAATCCCAGTTTCTAAAAGCTCTTGACTATTTGCTTGTTCTTCATATGAAGGAGGTTTGCGATGAATTGACCAGAATTCTTCTGCATCAACTGGACCAGCTTCATCTACAGGCCGACCAAGTACGTCCATAATACGACCTAAAGTCTTTTCCCCTACAGGAACTTTAATTGGTTCACCAGTATTTTTTGCTTGTAAACCACGACTTAAACCATCGGTAGTTCCCATCGCAATAGTACGAACAACACCGTCACCTAATTGTTGTTGTACTTCAAATACTAAATCACCTTCCATTAACTGTAAGGCATCATTAACTTTCGGCACACTGTCACGTGGGAACTCCACGTCAACTACCGGACCAATAACTTGAACAACTGTACCTAAGCTCATTATCTATCCTCTTCTAAAGCGGCTGTACCACCTACAATCTCAGCCAATTCTTGTGTTATCGCGGCTTGTCTTGCTTTGTTGTAAGCCAATTGAAACTGTTTAATTAATTCGCCAGCATTATCTGTAGCGTTTTTCATAGCAATCATCTTCGCTGCTTGCTCACAGGCAATATTTTCAACAACTGCTTGATAAACTTGTAATTCAATATAACGCTCAAATAAAACATCTAGCAACTCTTTAGCATCAGGCTCATATATGTAATCCCAATGATGGTCTAATTTAGTGTTTTCATCTTCTTTTGGTAAAGGCAATAATTGTTTAACTAAAGGTTTCTGCGTCATAGTATTTACAAATTCATTATAAATAATATGTAATGCATCTATCTTACCATCTTCATATGCATCCAACATTACCTTAACTGAACCTATAATATCGCTAACATGTGGTGTATCGCCTAGATTATCAACACTTGCAATAACCTTTCCGCCAACCCTATTAAAAAATCCTTGACCCTTTCTACCAATTACACATAAATCCACTTCTATTGAATCTTTATGCCAAGTATGAATCAAACGTACTGCATCACGTAGCAAATTAGCATTAAGTCCACCACAAAGACCTCTATCTGTAGTTACAACAATAATGCCTACTCTTTTTACTTCACGCTCTTTCATAAAAGAATGATGATACTCAGAAGAAGAACGAGCAATATGCTTAACAACATCATAGATTTTTGTAGCATAAGGTTTAGATGCTCGCATCCTATCTTGAGTTTTGCGCATCTTACTCGCTGCTACCATTTCCATAGCACGCGTTATTTTTCTAGTCTTTTGCGTACTCTGAATCGTTAACCGAATCTCTTTAGCTCCAGCCATAATTATCTCTACCAGCTACCACTTTGTTTAAATTCATCAAGTACTGCTTTTAATTTAGATTCAATTTCATCATTATAATTGCCTGATACGTTAATATTAGCGATTAATTCTGGATGAATACTTTGAATATAACTATGTAAAGCTGCTTCAAAAGCTGAGATTTCAGCGACTGGAATATTGTCTAAATATCCCTTTTCAACCGCATATAATGAAATACCCATTTGCGCGACTGAAAGCGGAGCGTATTGATGCTGTTTCATTAATTCTGTAATTC
>CAZADN010000358.1:0-1738 GCA_964483895.1 uncultured Legionellaceae bacterium | reverse complement strand
CCCATATGATGGAACTTAATACAAAATCAAATATTGAAATTCAATTTTGTATTAATTTTTGAAAACATAAAATTGAAAAATAGTTTTTTAAAAAATATGATTTTGATTTAAAGAAAAACCACTATTATATATTAATGGCATTATATGCAGGAATAAATAATAATTTGTTTGACAAATTACCAGAGCATCTACAAAATAAAATTATTCAAATGAATAGGCATCCAATTGCAGATTTAATAATTGATTATAAAGAAAATTGGTATTATGATTACAGAGAGAAGTATTTAGAATTACCAGATGAACATAACCAAGAACATTGTTATGATTTTTATGATACCAAGGATTTATGTAATGAGTTTTGGGGTTCTAAAGTATTTAAATTTTTGATAACAGCTTCATCACAGGATAATTCACAGTATGTATTAACTTGCTTACTGACAAGATAAACAAGTGGGTTAAACCAATGAATACAAAGTACAATTTGCATAAGCCATTTATAATAAATATCAAACCGTTTAAAGTGTGTTAACTCATGCCTAAACACATGGTGTAAATTTGACATAGTTTCTGCCTGCCTGTCAGGTAAAATAATACAAGAGCGAAAAAATCCCATGCACATGGGTGACAGAACAATGTTATTGGTATAAAGCAGGGGGCTTTTTTTTATTCCTAAAGCTTCGCAAGTTTTGTTGTATATATCCAAAACTCTTTCATCATAGATTATCTTTGAATTCATCTTAATAAAATGGTTAAATTTGAGATAACTCAAGACTTTTCTAATCATTAGCAAGATGCAAATTGCCAACCACACAAGCCCTAAATAAGGTAGCAACTGTTGTAAATCATGAGTTACCTGTTGAACAATGGAAAGAGTGGAGGGAGTATAAGCGATGGTTGCAGTTTCCTTATTCATTTGTTGCTCAATGATTTCGTTATTTTGTGCGCTAATTGCACTATTCGGTAAACTAACATTGGTATTTGCTTTGATATCTACATCTGTTTCCACATGCACTAGCGGTGCTTCAGCAACTGCTTTATATCGCTTATTAAAATCAAACACTTCGTGAATTATATCAATCGGCGGCACATATGGAATTATCAGCCTTGCAACGACAACAAGCCAAATATAATACTGCCACCCCTTGCTTAGTTTATTTTGGGTTAGTGGTTTTAAAGCAAACAAAACTAAGGCAATGATTGAGCCGGATATAGAAAGTGATACCATTATTTTGAAAATATCAATTATCATGCTTACCCCCCTCATTCCAAAACCGTTTTAGCTCATCAATATCTTTTGGGTCTACATACTCCTGTTCAAAGAGGGAGGCAATTAGACTTTTTGCATTTCCTTTATATATTTTCTTTAGAAACGCTTTTGTTTGTTCCTCTATGAAAGCCTTTTCTGAAATAGCAGGCGTGTAGTAATATACATTGCGTTTTTCTTGCAGCAATGCCCCTTTTTCTGTAAGTCTAAGCACTAAGGTACGAACTGTTGTTTTCTCCCAACCCATACTTTGCTTCAGTTCATTAAAAATCTCTGTTGAAGATACTGCTTCATTCTTTTCCCATAAAACCTTTAATACTTCTAATTCTGCATCGGAAATTTTTTGCGCAATGCTCATACATTTGACCTCCTATTATTCGTTACAATTGTAGTGTACTCAATACTACACCTGTAACGAACTACTGTCAAGTACTTTAAAATCGTCTATCTCGGTAGAATGCATGTAAAGCCTCC
>CAZADN010000357.1:0-1743 GCA_964483895.1 uncultured Legionellaceae bacterium | reverse complement strand
TGTAGCCTGGGTACATCCAGCTACCTAAATGATCATAAATAACTTTCACATCAACACCTCGGTCTCGGGCAAGAGCTAGCTCGCCCAAAAGTTCGGCCGTAACTTTGTCGTAAGTAATTATATAAAATTCTAGCCAAATGCTTCTTTTGGCATTTTTTACTTCTTTAACAAGCATCTTAAACAACTTATTATACTGTTCAATTAGCTCATAATTAGTAGCCGAAACAACCGGCAGGTTAGTTAAGTTAAAGTTTAGGTTAGCGCTAGAATAAAAAGACTCATCATTTATTGAATCTACTTGCTTTGAATTATTGTTAAAAGCGTCTATAAATTGTTTAGATATTTCGTTTTGCTTTTTAGTTCTTGGTTTTGAAAGCACACTGTTACCCAACAAAAAGAACAAAGGTAGCCCAATAAGCGGAATAAAGAATATTGCTAACAGCCAGGCCGTCGCCGATGAAGGCTTTCTGTTATTAGGAATAATAATAAGTGCAATAATTTTTAGGCCAATATCAATAAGAGCAAAATTTAAAGCTAATAAACCGGTAAAAGATCCGTATGAAATATCCATTTATATATAAGTATAGCTAATAAATATTAATTAACCCCTATAATTGCCTTATAATGTCCTAAAATTTTGTATTTTGCATGGTTTTCTTTAAAAAGTTGATCTAAATTATCTTTTGCGGCTGTGTCTATAAAATCTATATAAAATTTGTATTGCCAGGGTTTGTTTATGTAAGGCCTAGACTGTATTTTAGTTAAATTAAAGCCCCGCTCGCTCATATTGCCAAGAAGTCTGGCTAGCGAACCTTTCTCATGCGACAAATCTACAACCACCGAATATTTATTTGCCCCATTTTTATTGGAATGTGCTTTGGGGGCAATCAGCAAAAACCTAGTATAGTTATTGTGATTGTTTTCTATATTTTTAGCTACTATAAATCTGTCATAAAGCCTGGCAGAAGTAGCACTACCAATGGCAGCGCACACCC
Organism: uncultured Legionellaceae bacterium; assembly: GCA_964483895.1. Lineage (GTDB taxonomy): Bacteria > Pseudomonadota > Gammaproteobacteria > Legionellales > Legionellaceae > 2-12-FULL-35-11. The sequence continues at coordinate 748 of CAZADN010000357.1, read as the reverse complement.
GGGGCATTATTTCTAAATCTTTTACCGAAAGCGCCGTGTCCTCAGAAACAACTAACTTTGCACTAGGTAAGTTTTTACGCAAAAAGTCAGAGCATTGTTCTAGGGCAACCGGGTGAGAATAAACAACTTTTATGTCTGAAAGCCTGGTATTTTTATAAGAAATTAATTGTTGATGAATTTTTAAGGGAAATTCTTGAATAATCTTTAAGTTCTTGTTGTGTTTTTCTAGCAAATCGTAAACTTCGTTAATAGAGCCAAAATTTGTATTTTCTATAGCAACTACGCCCATATTAGCGTTGTTTTCTAAAATTTCATTAAAAACTGTAGCAAAATCAGCACAATCAACAAGATTAATTTTGTTGTTTTCAAGCATTTTATTGGCTGCCTCGTGGTGAAAAGATCCTGCAATACCTTGAATAGCTACATTCATAACTTAAATATTTTATCAAATATGGGCATTATTAATTTTTTTGGCAAATTATAATTTTGCTGGCAGGGCCATAAAACAAACAACGCTCAATGCCAAAGCCAGTTTTTTCAGATAAAACTATTGACTTTTTTAGATAAATCTGCTATTATATAAATCTGTAATAATATTAAATTAGGCGGAAATTTTATGGAAACTTCAAATAACAGTAATATTGGTATCGAACAATCTACCAAACAAGAAAATAATAATAACAAAAAAGGACGTTTAATGTTTGGTGCCGGTGTACTAGCATTCTTAACTATTGCTGGACTTTGGGGT
>CAZADN010000356.1:0-1744 GCA_964483895.1 uncultured Legionellaceae bacterium | reverse complement strand
TTGAATTAACCAAACGCTTTGCTAAAACTTATTTTGTAGATAATGGATTACCAGCGGATATATCTATTCATGCGCACGGTACTGATAATCCACATGCGCATATTTTAATTGCAACTCGCCGTTTAGAGGGTAAAAAATTTGCAAAATATAAAGCTCGGGATTTAAATCCTAAGTTCGCCAAAGGCTATGTTGTAGAAAATGACTATTGGGGTGAGCATTGGCGAGAAATGCAAAATGAGTTTTTTGCTGAGAAAAATTTAGATATATCTGTCGATTTAAACCATCTTGAGAGTCTTAAGTTTTCTTGTTAATTAATATTAAAAATAAGTTGTAATGTCACACTAAATTTTAATATGATCCCTGCGGATTTTCGTCTCAGACCATGTTTCGAAAATAATAATCATTTTCAGATTAAGAGGGATCAAATGGAATTATGGAGCAAATGGATAGGTTTAGTCAACCAACTTGAATCATCTTGTAGTAGAAAACAAACATTTTTTTGGATGCTGTCGGTACTGATAGGCTTTACAATCAAATTTGACTCATTAGGTGTCACCAGTTTGACTCGTGGCGTAGGATTTTTACCAAAATATTACACATGCATGTTACATTTGTTTAACTCTTCAGCAGTTAACTTAAATAAGTTGCAGGAGCTATGGGTAAAATTAGTTTTAAATGTTTTTGGTGGGATTGTTCGTATTAATGGCAGAGTTATTATTGTTGGAGATGGCATTAAAATTGGAAAAGAAGGTAAAAAAATGCCAGCTGTTAAATGGCTGCATCAATCTTCTAGTTCTAATAGTAAAGCATCATATATTATGGGACACTCCATACAGGCTTTAGCTATTTTGACTAAAGGACTTAGCACTTATTTTGCGATTCCGTTGTTAGGTAAAATTCATGAGGGATTAAAATTATCTTGTGGAGATGATATCAGAACATTGTTAGATAAAATGTTTGAGTTATTAACCGAGCTTAAGATTACGGAGGGGTTTTATTTTGTTGCCGACAAATACTATTGTTCCGGTAAGTTTATGAAACAACTTGTAGGTAGTAACATTCATATTGTAACAATGATGAAGCTTAATGCAGTAGCGTATTTCTTGCCTGCAGAACCAATTAGAAAACAACGTGGACGACCAACAAAATATGGGCCATCCGTTAAATTATTCAGTTTGTTTGATACAGACCCACCATTTGTTACAGTTCCGATGCCAGGTAATAGTAAGCTTATGATTGATTACTGTGCCATCAAACTGTTATGGCGTCCATTAGGTGGATTAGCTCAATTTGTTTTGGTGCGACATCCTGAAAAAGGACTATCTATAATAATGTCAACAGATTTAAAAGCTGACCCAGTGAGTTTGATTTTAATCTATTCACTTAGATTTAAAATAGAGGTCCTTTTTAAACAAGCTGTTCATCAAATTGGGTCCTTCATGTATCGGTTTTGGCTGAAGATGATGCCCCCTAAAAAACGAAGAACCGGAGATCAACTTTTACAGTTTTCCTCTGAAGACTATAAGAAAAAAATATTACAAAAACTGAATGCCTATCATCTTTTTATACAACTTGGATTTATTGCGCAAGGTTTAATGCAGTATTTATCAATGCATTGTTATCAGACTGTTTGGAAAAGTTTTGGCACTTGGCTAAGAACGATCAGAGACAATACATTGCCATCGGAAAAGCAACTGTCTTGAAAAAAATTTTTATTTTTTTCAATGTTTAGCTATCGCTCATT
>CAZADN010000355.1:0-1746 GCA_964483895.1 uncultured Legionellaceae bacterium | reverse complement strand
ATTTCATTGAAAACCGTCCTTTCGTGATGTTATTTATTTGGTAGTGCTTGCTTCTGAAAATATGTTAGCAAATGTTTAAGTGCCGTGCGGTATATTGCAAAAGTGAGATTTTGGGTTAAAATTTAAAAAAATTGCATATTTTCAAATGACTACTTGAAAACAATCGTTCGTACCGATTGTATATATTGGTGTTTTATGGTATAATGAGGTATCTTTTAGAATGTTTTTATAGATTGGTGGTGCGATAATGAAAATAAAATTAACCCTATCAGAAAAACTCCGTGATTTGCGTGAGGAACGTAAAATGATACAGTCCGAGGTCGAAACTGCGGCGGATATTGGAGCTTCTAATATGAGCCGTTATGAAAAAGATGATGAAGTACAAATTCCATATCAAACACTTATGAAGCTTGCTAATTTCTTTGGCGTATCAATGGACTATCTGTGCGGTTTAACAAACCACAGGCAATATAGGAACGTGTCCATTGATGAGTTAAATCTCACCGATGAAGCTGTTGCTGTCTTGAAAAGCAAAAAAGCCAACAACCGCTTGATTAGCGAGTTATTGGCTCATCCAGATTTTCCGCAACTGTTGAATGCCTTGGAGATTTACATAGACCGTAAAATCCAACCGCAAATGAATACTATGAACGCATTGTATAAAGCGGCTGAAACGATGATTACCGAAAACTTTGAAACCGCTGAAAATGACGAGATAATGACGTTTTTAAGGGAAGCCGTGGTCAATGAGGACGAGTATTTGCGGTTTAGAATATCAGAGCGTTTTAATGCAATTATGAAAAGTCTGTTTGAAGCACATAAAAAAGATGCTTTGTCTGATGAGCAGACGGACATCTTATCAAGTATTAGAGATGATTATGAGACATACAAACAGAACAAGAATAACCCTGTACAAGCGAAATTGATTTTGTTTGCCAAAAACACAGGGATTAATTTAACAACTCTAAATGCGGAGCAAATGAACCTATTAAGTCAAATTATGCAGGATTCAGAGGGGTATAAGCGGAACTTTTCGGCTGCTAATAAAAAGAGAAGAAGATAGCAAAAATTGTTAAATTATTGCTAAATGTATTTAATAATTCATATTTTTATGATATACTTACTTTTATATAGATAACGAAGCCGTTAAGGGGATATTAGAATGTACGATAAAATTAAGAACGAAATACAAGCGAGTTACTTCCAACAAAATTTTGCTAACGATGGTCAACGTTTTGTGGCGTGGTATTTGAGAAACATTTATTTTCGTGACTTAAACGAAACAAAAGATGACATTATTGACGGTAGTAACGACAAACAAATTGATGCAGTTGTTATTGATAACGAAAAATCAATTATCTACATCATTCAAGGCAAATTCATATCCGGCGATACGGTGGATGCAGAACCTGTCCGTGAAATCCTGTCGGCTTGGATGCAACTTAGGGATTTGGTAAGACTACAAACGGTAGCTAACGACAAACTAAAAAGAAAACTATTTGAGATTTCACAAGCACTTGACGATGATTATGAAATCTGTTTTGAACTCATAACAACATCTAAGTTGACACCATCGGCCTTATTAGATGTCGAAACATTTCAAAAGCAAATTGCTGAAATATCTGACAATGAACAATTTAACGCTACTATCAATGTAATTGATAACGATGAATTGTCAAAGAGACTGGAGCTATCAACTGAAACTGATAATCCACAAGTAAACTTTACTCTTGATTTATCAGAAAG
>CAZADN010000354.1:1505-1759 GCA_964483895.1 uncultured Legionellaceae bacterium | reverse complement strand
CGCGATCAATATATTTTTAAACCCTTATGCCAGCTGCATTTTGATTTTGTCGTTGCGACAAACCACCCACTGAGCAAACTTAAGGAACCACTATCACCTGAGCAAGTTAATCAATATCCTGCGATTTATGTGCGTGACTCTGCTATACTGATGCCAGAACAATCTTACGATGTTGATTCACCAAGGGAATCGTTGTCTGTTTGCTCTATGCGGGGAAAAGCACAAGCAGGTGTTGCCGTGGTGGGTGGGCGTCG
>CAZADN010000354.1:0-1495 GCA_964483895.1 uncultured Legionellaceae bacterium | reverse complement strand
TTTACTGTAAGCTCTATCCGAGAAAAAGCACAAGCAATTATTTTTGGCATTGGCATAGGTTTTTTACCACGTACACTTGCGCAAGAAGAAGCAAACCAAAAAAGATTATGCATCAAAAAGGTTGATCTTGTACGCTCATCTGTTAATTTAGCAATCGCTTGGCATCAGACTAAGGCAGAAGGCAAAGCATTGCGGTGGTGGGCAAAAGAAATGAGTAAGACGTCAGGGTCAAGAATCTCCTAATAACACAAAACCTCTATAGTTGTGTAACCCGCTACAATAATTAAGAAATGAACGCTACAATCCACATTAACGACACCCTTGCATGTTAGTGCAAATACGTCGATTCAGAAATGCGAAATTCGAATATAAAAGCAACCCCGGCTGAAACGGGAAGTTGATTAAATTTATAAATCGAATCGAGATGTTGTGTTAAAAAATAATAGGTGAGATCTGTGTGTTTCTTGTGTCATTGTGTTTTAATTGCCATAATCCTATTTTTAAAATCGAAATAAACCTGATGGTTTTTTAAAAATGACCATCCAAGTGATATATCATCTTCAGGACTTGATGAATGGACTAACAGCGTTTGACGTCCGTAATTCTTACCATCTATATCTAGATTAGCTATCTTCAGCATTACACATTTTGGATCATGGGATTCCACATTATCAGGACAGGACTCCACCTTTCCAAGTTTTTTTGCTATGCTTTTATTAACAGTAGCAAAACTATTCCCCGTATCCCAAAGTATATTAACAGTAGCATGGCCCACAGTCCCCTTTGTAAAAACAGCGCCTGATTTGCCGTAAAAAAATTTCACCTTGTTCCAATGCTCAACATCATATTCCTTTAGAGACTTTTTTCCCTGAATTAATATCATTCTCTTCTTGGGATAATCAAATATCACAGAATAATGCTTTAAAGTTTCCACCCCGATTGTTCCGTTGTTTAATAGCAACGGTATTGCCGTTTTGCCATCGCTAAAAAAATTCATTCCGGGGAATTCGATTACAGTGATATTTTTTAAATCAAAATCACCAATAGTTATGCGTTTGATAGTATATTTTTTATATGGAAATTTTTGATGAAGATAATTCATCATAGAACTATCTGGGATAACACCAATGTATTTTGCTGAGGAGTTATCTAAAACTGGTTTAGATAACGTAGCATTTACTCGAGTTGTTCCGGTGTCCACCACTAAGTTAGTGTAAAAATCATTAACCTTTACTCTGATGACAGGAAGATTAGAAATAAATCTGATAGGAATAATTGTATACTGGCTAGAGTCAATTGGTGCTGCGATACACGGTGTGCAATACAAAAGCACAGAGGCTACTACTATTGATTGCAACATAATGTTTATAGTTTTCATTTTATTTGCCTGTGTGCGAGCTTTGCATGTTATTATTCACATCTCTTTAGCAATCCAAGCTCTTTCATCTTCACAAACCACTGCATACTCACCCGGGGCTCCACCGTAGAGGAGCAG
>CAZADN010000353.1:0-1759 GCA_964483895.1 uncultured Legionellaceae bacterium | reverse complement strand
ATAATTATTTTCTTATGCAGAGAAAATCTTTCTAAAAGCAAATATTATGCTCATAATGTGCGGTGAATATCATCTAAAACATTTATTGTTTTGTCAACAAAACTATCCATTTCATTTTTTGATAAAAACGGAAATTCTCTGTTTGGGTCTTCGCAGCTTGTTAAATAAAAATTAGTAATATAGTTTATTTGTCTGATAAACGCATTTTCAGGGTAAAAATCAAAAAATATGTTATCAAAATTTGTTATTTTTGAAAACATAGTAAAAAATATAAAATCAGGATTATTTTGAACAAATAAATGGTCTTGCCCATACCAATCTTTTTTAATTGTCCAAATGAAACTTTTATCTTTATTTAAGCCCTCAAAGTACGCTGGTTCCAACTTTTTTCGTTCATAAAGCTTTTGCCATTGAATGTCGGTCAACAAATGAAAATAATACCCCAAGTAAAAGGGATAATGTTTGTCCTCTTTATTTATTAAGTATTTTTCTCTAAAATCTTCAGCATCAATAGTTTTGCCGTCGCTGAAAGACCAGTGGGTAATATCTTTGTTGGGTGTAAAACTACTCCAATCTTCATTTGGAACGCCACAATCAGGAGCAATATTACCTACAAGAAAAATCTCGTTATTTAAGTTGTTGTTTTTTTTCATAAAATGTTCAGCTACTCTCATATGAGCTATCCAAGTTGCCATACATTACACCTCCCCTAATATAAATAATCCTTACTATCTTTAAATCATTTAAAACAGTAAGATAATCATTATTTTCTTTATGATACTACACACTTTATAAATGTACAATGGTTTGCTTAAAAAACTTAGTCCAATATAAATAATCTTTACTCTTAATAATTAGCTCATAATTACAAGATAATTATTATTTTCTTCATCAAAAATAACAATCATAAGACAATAGTTTTAAAAATTCACACCTGTTGCTTAGTCCTAACTTGACAGCACCTCAGTGACAAACTAAAACATTTTTCGATAAGAAATCAGCCACCAAGTTATAACAAGGTGGCTGATGTAATTCAGGAATACTTTACTTTTTTTATTTGAAAATTACTGTTTAGTTGTGACTATTATGCTCATTTGATGGGGTAACTGATTACGTCACCCCATTCAATAACTTCTTTACCAAAATTGTTTATGTCCATTAGTCCATAAGACCATAAAAATGCTCGGTCTCTTTCGCTTAATTCATTTAACTTAACCCACATAACACAAACAATTATTTGGTCTTCGTCAGAATACTCGGGGTCTTTACCAACAGTATATTGTTGTTCTTCTGGCACATTCACCCAATAAATATATTCTGTATTCCCATTTTTTCTGTAATTTGTTGTTAAGAGCTTTATTATTGTTCCGTCAAAACCACATTCTTCTTTAAGTTCACGAAGTGCGGCTTGTTCAGGAGTTTCATTGTCTTCAATGCCACCGCCCGGAATAATCAAAAATTCCCTGTTGTTCACTTTTTGTTTAACCATTAAAATACTGTCATCTCTCACCACTAATGCCATGCTCCTATTTCTCACCGGATACACCACCTAATATAAATAATCTTTACATTCCCTTATCCAACAATATACAAGATACTATCATAAAACATCTTAATTTCAATAATCTAATAAATACTGAAATATATTTTATAAATTTAGTGATTAGTTAAAAACAATACGTTTTATACCGTTGTTGAATTTAGTCAAAAGTAACACTTTATCACCTGCTTGTAGGCCAATGCTTTTCTAATATCCACA
>CAZADN010000352.1:0-1774 GCA_964483895.1 uncultured Legionellaceae bacterium | reverse complement strand
TTATTAAAAAATCTTTTACAAGCGATACAACAGACCATGCTAAAAGCGGCACAAAAAGCTTAGGAAGCCTTATTGTATAAGTATATTTTATGTCTTTCGTTTTTTCGCTTGATAATAACAAACAGCCAGAAATCATAAAAAACACTGGTACGCTTATCGTTAACAATGACGTTATTAAATTTAAAACTTGCCACGATAAAGAACCAATGTCCGTGCGCAAAGCAGTTGCAGCAGAATGCAAAAACACAACAGATAGCATTGAAAACGCACGCAAAATTTCTATAAAATATAGTTTATTTCTTGTCATTGATCAAACTCCACTTTTGCCATAATAAATTCATCTATATATTGACCGTTTCTAATAATTGATTTTTGTTTAAGCACTTCTTTTTCAAAACCACGTTTTTCAAAAAATTCTATAGCATTAAAATTATCAGTATAAATATTAAATTCAATTCTTACAAGCTTTAGCCAGTTTAAAGCAGTATCAACAGCAGCTTCTAAAAGCTTGTCCCCTACTCCCTTTTTTTGAATTGCTGGGTCTACAATCATAAACAAATGTGCTCTGTTGCGACTTCTAAGTTCTCCAACTGTAAGCTCTGCAAATCCAATAATGCGTTTTTCGTCCGAAGTTTCCACTGCAACGAACTTGTGTATGTTTGAATCTCTTTTTGAAAAATTTTCTATAAATACGTTTATATTTTCATCGGGCATAACAAAAATGCAATTTTCAATATCATCTAAATGAATTAAATTATATACTTCTTTAGCATCTTTATTAGTTGCAGGTCTTATGATAAATTCCATATTTCTCACCCCATTTTTAGAAATTGTCGTTTATTCTCGCCATCATAAAATCATTAGTATAACTTCCTTCTGAAATGCTTGCTTTATTCAAAAGCCCTTCTTTTACAAAACCGAATTTTTCATATAGACATATTGCATGAAAATTTGTAGACAAAACACATAATTCAACTCTAATAAGTAATAAGTAATTGTCTGCAAAATTAAGCACGGTTTCCATTAGCTTAGTTCCAACACCTTTACTGGCATAGTCTTTATGAACAAAAATCCCTAAAGTGCCGCAATGCCTCCTGCGCTTGTTTTCATGATGATGTAAAATAACATGACCAATTATTTTTTTACACCCGTCTTCTAAGACTGTTTCTGCTACCAAAAAGTGAGAATTAGTTAACTTAAGTATCTTTTCAGAAATATTTTCAATCTGTTCGGATGGTACAGATGAAATGTATTTCATAACTTCCGGCTGCAACCGTATTTCGTGAATCTCCATAATATCATTTTCAAAGTTAAGTGGTCTTACAATAAAATCCATACTTTATTCCTCCTGTAAAAACAATTTGGAAGTATAATCTTGGGCTATAAGTACTTTTTGCATACAGGCTGCCCATTGATAATTATAGCACATATTTTTAAAATTACAATAAAAATGGAATGCTTTTTAAAATAAGCATTCCATAAAAAGAGAGGAGGATTTCTCGAAGTTAGCTAATAGTAATTAAAACTCTAAATCCTGATATTTTTCTAGTGTTACATCAATTGTAATAGGGGTTTTGCCGTCTCTAATAATAGACATTTTAACTTTATCTCCTACTTTACGTTCTTTTATATATTCAGAAAGCTGTTCCATAGTAAACATAACTTCACCGTCTATTGAAGTAATTATATCTGTTCGCACAATTCCTGCTTTTGATGCGCTTGAATTTTCAAAAATACTATCTACATATACTCCTGCTTCCGGCAAACCATACAT
>CAZADN010000351.1:0-1774 GCA_964483895.1 uncultured Legionellaceae bacterium | reverse complement strand
AAATACGGTATATAAACAGTACCCTTTCGACGTTTCATCTTAAAGATGAGAATGATCCAGAAAATGTTATTAATAAATATCTTTTGTTAACAAGTATACTCAGAAGCGAAGGAAGATTAGAGTTTGAAGATGCAAAGCAAACAGCAATATCTCAGTATCATCAAAGTATGGAAGCGTTGTCAGATTATTCGTTAATTAAATCTTACGAAAGCCTATTAAATGGAAACTTATCATTGGCTGAGGATTTCTTGCTGCTAGCCTGTGCCTTCTATTTACCTACCGAAAATAACTCTAATTTTTTATTACTAAGTGGCGCAATTAAAAATGGTAACACAGTCAATATCGAAGGCTTTAACATACCAGAAGATGGCTTAATGAATTTTGAATAGAGAGGACAGAATGATTAAAATAGTTTTAATGGATATTGACGGCGTTTTGACTAACGGAAAAGTATCCATTGATGAGAATGGACGCGAGTTCAAGACTCTTGATTACAGAGACATAGATGCAGTTTTTGCTTTGAAAAGAGCAGGCTTTAAAATAGGGCTAATATCCGGTGAGAATTCAATAATAACACAGGTATTTAAAAAGAAATTCGAGCCTGATTTTTTTTACAACGGATGCAAAAACAAGGCTAAAGCTGTGAACGAAATAATTAACTTCTTATGCCTAAACTATGAAGAGGTATGTTATATAGGTGACGGGTTTTATGACATCGAGGCAATGAAGCTAGCAGGGTTAAGTATATGTCCCAACAATGCTATCAAGGAAGTTAAAGCTATTTCTACTGTATGCCTTACTTCCAATGGCGGTGACGGATGTATAAAAGAGCTGTATGATTACATAATTTCATTATAAAATGGGGGCTTAACTAATGAAAACAGTTATATTAGCAGGAGGCTATGGTACCCGCATTTCAGAAGAATCATATTTACGACCTAAGCCCATGATAGAAATAGATGGCAAGCCGTTGTTATGGCATATAATGAAAACCTATTCTCATTTCGGTTATAATGATTTTATTATCTGTGTAGGTTACAAAGGAAACATGATAAAGGAATACTTTGCTAATTACTATTTGTACACCTCGGATATAACATTTGATTTTAGAAATAACAATATGTTAACCATTCATAGTAATACATCTGAGCCATGGGAAGTGACTATTGTAGACACAGGTTTAGAAACTCTTACTGGTGGCCGAGTTAAAAGAATACGTAAATATCTTAATAATGAGACATTTATGTTAACTTATGGTGATGGCCTTGCTGATGTTAACATTAAAAAACTTATGCAATTCCATAAAGACAACAAAAAGCTAGCTACAGTAACATCGGCTCAGCTAGCCGGTCGCTTTGGTGCATTAAAGCTTGATGGCAATAACAATGTTCGAAGCTTCTATGAAAAGCCGAAAGGAGATAATGCATGGATAAACGCGGGATTTTTCGTTTTGGAGCCCGGAGTTATTGATCTTATTGAAGGGGATAGTACAACATTTGAAAAAGAACCTATCCAAAAGCTTATAAAAAACAACCAACTGGTAGCCTACAAGCATGATAAATTTTGGCAGCCCTGTGATACAATTCGGGATAAGCAATTACTTGAAGATTATTGTAAGGCGGGAAAGGCTCCATGGATGCTTTGGAAGTAGAATAGTCTACTGATATAAGGGGTAATTAGATGAAAACACCACTGTTGAGCATATGCATACCAACATATAACCGAGCGAACACCGTACTCAAATGCGTAACCGGTATTTTACAATACAGTAGTG
>CAZADN010000350.1:0-1784 GCA_964483895.1 uncultured Legionellaceae bacterium | reverse complement strand
TCGGTAATGAAATTTTTTTCTGTATTAAAAAGAGGATGAATTGCTATTTAAATTACCAGGTACTTGACGTATAATTATCCAAATTTTTTTGGGACATTTATCATGTTTAGTTATAAAGAAGATAATGCAAAATTTTTTCTGTAAATTCAGTTTTACTTCAGCTTCTAATGATTAATAATAAAACAAAAATTCATGTGTACTTAAAATAAGTTGTTAAGTAGCACATTTAGTAAACGATGGTAATATTTCTCTAAAATAAAATCAATAAAAAGACAAAAAAACGCATAGTAACCATGGCTGTTGGCAAAAACTGCTTTGCCAACAGCCATGGGCGAGCTTATTTATTCCTATTGTTGTCAATGGTACGCTACGCCAGCCTTTGGCCGCCATTGACAATATCAGATTACTCTTTCATTGATAAATATACTTGTTCATTTCCCCAGGCTTCACTTATTTCAATCAAAACTCCCGTGATTAATCTTTCACAAGATTCAACATTAGGAAAAATATTAACAATGTTTGTTCGTCTTTTGATTTCTCTATTAACTCTCTCAGCTAAATTTGTAGTTCTCAACCTAATTCGGTGAGTGCCTTTAAAGTTAAATACGGTTAAACCCTCAGGAATAGACCTTTCCATCCATTCGCTCAATTTTGGCGCCAATTTTTCATATTTTGATATCATAAGCGATAACTGTCTATCGGCTTCTAATTTATTAGGCGCATTAAAAATTACTCTAATATCATCTGCAACTTCTTTTTTCATGCTTTGTTTCGGAATATATGATTGTGCATTTTGTTGTAAATGAAATTGGCATCTTTGCCATGGAATAGATGGAAATACTGTCTTTAATGCTGCTTTTAAGCCGCTATGAGCATCACTAGTAATTAATTTTAAACCATGCAAGCCTCTACTTGATAAATCTTCTAAAAATTTACGCCAATGGACTTCTGCTTCAGATAATAATACCGATAAACCAAGAACATGCCTAACCCCTGAACAATCAATCCCGTACGCAATTAATACCGCTGAATCAAGTACTTGGCCTCCTTGGCGTACTTTCTCATATCTAGCATCTAAAATTAAGTATTCATATCGACCTAATGGCCTTGTCCTCCATTTAATAAACTCTTCATCCAATAATTTAGATGCTCGACTAACATCTTGGCTGCTAACTTCAAATCCACACATCTCTTCTAATATTCTACTAACTTTTCTTGTAGAAACTCCTTGTATATACATTTCCGCTAACGACAAACTTAGCGCTCGCTCTGAACGTAAGCCTCGCTCAAGAAAGGATGGATAAAAACTACTGTCCCTAACTTGTGGTATTTGTAAATTTAATGTGCCTAACCTAGTATTTAATTGTTTCGGTTTGAATCCATTAGAGTAACCAGAACGCATCTCGGTCCGCTCATATAATTTTGCATTAATATGTTTCGCTCTCTCTATTTTCATAGCCTCATTGATTAATATTTCAACCGCGCTGCCAAGGCCTTCTAATCCTTTTTCACATAATACTTCTGATAATGATGAAAATAATGTATCATTTATTCCTAGGGTCATCTCTTAAGCTCCTTTTTCAGAAACTGAAGTTTAACTGATGACCTGTCTATAAGCCATATTCAATTTACAGAAAAACTGTTACACCAGCATAAAGAAAATATAGAAATACCAAGAACTCATACAATTCTGATGTCTGAATATACCGTTGGAAACTTTGCTGAATTTGAAGAATCTTTTATTGTTGCTGCTCCAAGTGTTAGTAGTTGCGTTGTTGTTATAT
>CAZADN010000349.1:0-1795 GCA_964483895.1 uncultured Legionellaceae bacterium | reverse complement strand
AATGCGAGATGAAACAAAAGACCTTGATGAAAGATATTGTTTTCATTGTAGAAAGCGTAGTATGTTTAAACTAAGAATGTTTTTCCAAGAGTGGCATGGATGGACATCAGAAGTAAAGTGTGGGAATTGCGGAGAAATAGATGGGGATTGTGGATTTGGTTATACACGAGAAGTAATAGAATATTAAAAGTAATAAAACATAGGTTTTAAAGGGTGAAAAAATGATTTGTGAATTGTGTAAAAAAGAGAAATTGAAAAAAGATATGAAACATGTATATGAACCAAATATTTGTGAAGATGTATATTTATGTCAAGATTGTTTAGAAGAGTTTAGTAAATGTACGGAATGTAGTGGATATTTTTTAAACTCTGAAATCAAAGATGGAAAATGTACATCGTGTATTTAAAATGCAGATTTTAAATTAGATAAAAATAAATAGGGAGTAAAATTTATGAATCAACATATTAAAAAAGAACCCATATTAATAGAAGAATATATTAAAGAATATTTTGAATAAAATCAAGTATTTATTAAAAACGGAGGTGTATATAAATGTTACTGAGTGAAATATCTGAATATATTATAGAAAAATATCCCCAATCAATATTATCGGAAAGTAAAGATATAAATATAGGATGTCGAGAAGATTGGTACGAAGAATATTTGATTGATATTTTAATGGATTATTTCACATATGAAGTCATAGATATTTGTGGATGTGGAAATCCAGAAGATACCAACGAAGCAATCAGATTGTTATTGAATATTAGGTATGAATGGCAAGAAGACAAGTTGGAATACGATGATGTAATATCGAGATATTTAACTGATTTGCATATAAACAATGACGATTATATACAATGGGGAATATTACAATATATGATGTATAAACTTAATTGTTGCGATATATTAGAACACGGCTCAAGTGTAGGAGGAAGTTGGCTCACAACGCTTGGAAAACTGTATTTAATTGTATTAAATAAATGGCACGAACGAGAAGTTTCTGAAAACTGATAAAATCAAACTTTTATTGATTTTATGGGAGGGTAATATGAATATAGAAAACATTATCAATTCAACCGAATATGATTTTTTACGGAATAATGAACACTTAGGTAAAAACATATTGTTCCTCACTTTGGGTGGTAGCCACGCTTATGGAACAAATATTGATGGTTCAGATATTGATATTCGTGGAGTAGCACTAAATAGAAAGTGTGATTTGCTTGGGTTATCAAATTTTGAACAAGTAGTAAATACTGAAACAGACACTACAATTTATGCTTTTAACAAACTTATTACTTTGATATTAAATTGCAATCCGAATACCATTGAAATGTTGGGTTGTAAACCAGAACATTATTTTAATATCACAAAAATAGGGCAAGAACTAATTGATAATAAGCAAATGTTCCTGTCTAAACGAGCTGTGTATTCTTTTGGTGGTTATGCAAATCAACAATTAAGAAGATTGCAAAACGCATTGGCAAGAGACAGTTATCCACAAGTAGAAAAAGAGTTTCATATTTTAGGAAGTGTGAAATCTGCAATGATGGACTTTCAAAATAGATATACGAATTTTGAAGAAGGAAGTATTAAACTTACAATTGATAAATCTGAAAAAGAAGAATTAGATAGTGAAATTTTTGTCGATGTAAGTTTATCTCATTATCCTTTGAGAGATTATAAAAGCATTTGGTCTGATATGCACAATATTGTTAAAGATTATAGCAAACTCAACAAAAGAAATAAAAAGAAAGATGATTTACATTTGAATAAACACGCTATGCACCT
>CAZADN010000348.1:0-1803 GCA_964483895.1 uncultured Legionellaceae bacterium | reverse complement strand
CTATCAAACTATCATATTTGGATACCACCTCATCGCCTACTGCATTATAGAATGTAGCTCCAAATTTTAAGTACTTTATTGTTTTTTCAGAATTATTAGTGAAATTTAAATATAACTCTACTCCTCCAGCACTATCGGGTTTACTTACAGAAATTTTTGAAACACGAATGATACTTCGAGCTTTGTCTTGTTCAGATTTTGCTGCTTCTGCTGCAATTCGATCTGCTTCTGCTTTTTTGTCCGATTCTATTTTATCTAACGCAACTTTGCTCTTTTCAAGGATGTCTTGACCTTCCAAATCCTGCGGAGTTCCATTAAAAGATTCATGTAACTTAGATGCATTATCAATAGCTTTTTGATATTCACCTTTTTCAAAATATGCTCGAATTTGAATCAATTGATTTTCAGCACCATTTTTGTAAAAATCAACCTGCTCTGTTAATTTTAGATTATCATTGTTTAGCTCTTTTATTTGTTGTTCTAGATTCTGCTTATCAGTATTTAGTGCTTTTATTTGTTGCTCCAAGTTTTGCTTATCAGTATTTAGCTCTTTTATTTGTTGCTCCAAATTTTGTTTTTCGTTTTGCATAATATCAAATTCTTCTCGTGAAATACCCGAACAAGCTGTAAATGAAAAAATAATTAAAGCAACAGCAAACAATAACAACAAATATTTCTTCATAGTTTACCTCCCATTATATAAATATTGTTTATCTTCCAATAATTTTCTAACTTCGCATTATTGCCATAACTACCCCTCAATAAAACTTCTACCTCCTACATACCACCCCTCGCCAAATTTCACCAAAAATTACTCTCTATCGTAAATATATTACTAATTCCCGAGAAAATCAACACAAACTTTCAAACCCAACATGTCTAACTTCCCCAATCCCCTCCAAAACAAAAAAGCTTCCGAGAGAGCCCCCGGAAGCCTATACTGGTTATATACAAACATCAACCTTAAATAGCTATACCCTTACCCAGCATCCTTTTTTGAATTGTACTTAAAATGGAAGACTCTACCAAATTATTATCACACAATAACCTGCTCGAGATTTCTCTGATCTTGCTGCATTTATCTATGTTAACAAAACAGATAGAGGACTCTACAAGCTTACCATCAATAAGCTCCAAAGCAATAAAACGCTCATCTGTATTGCCACAGTGCAAAATTTGGTCAATTAAAATTCGAATACTTTTAAGCTTTAAGCCTGTGTTTTCTATTTCATTCAACAAAGTTAGCGGAGCATCTGAATTTGCCAAAAGTAAAAGCATATCAAAGCCATCATTATCCAAAATTTCTTTCATATAAAAGCTATCCATTTACTCCACCTCCTTAAAAATAAAACTTTATAGTGTAAAATATTCATCAATTATCTGTAAGACATCTAGTATTATAGTATGAGCTTCATTTGAAGAATTTACTAACCTAGTCGTATCAATAGGGGCAGTTGGATCATCCCAATGTGATAGTGTATGTCTTTGCATATTATATTGTGTATATAGCTTTGATAAATATTTTACCAATGATTGTGAATGCTCTTGTTTAACATATTCCTGCCTGATACTATACTCATTTTTATCTTTTGTAAATATAAAGAACGAATCATATCTATTGTTTTCGTCATTTCTCAAAGGAAAACTGTGATCTTTGAAAGCCAATTTCAGAATAGCTTCAAGAGCACGAATGGCTGGTTGGGCTATAAAAGTAGCATCATACGGAGCCTCGTGTATATTTAAATTGTATACTGCTTGGAGAAGGGTTCTTTTTATTTTACCATCAAGCGTTTTAGAGGCATG
>CAZADN010000347.1:0-1803 GCA_964483895.1 uncultured Legionellaceae bacterium | reverse complement strand
GGCGTAAACGCCTCCTCAGCCTGAGCGGATCGAGGTAAATTTTGAATAAAAAATCCTTAACTTAATCGCAATGTCCTACATGGAAGAGGTAAGTTTTATACGTTACTATATAACGTATTTTTTGCCATTGTATAACCTTTAATTAATTCAACTATACCATTATCTAATGATACTTGTGGTTTGAAACCTGTGGCTTCAATTTTAGCATTAGAAACTATGTAATTACGTTGATCTGGGTCAACTCCAACTGGTGCGTCTATGATTACAAAGTCAGGACAATGTTGTTTAATTCTATCGCAAAGCTCTTTTTTAGAAATATTAGCATCAGATAAACCAACATTATAAATTTCGCCTTTCATCTTTTGGAAATTTGCAATACCATGCATAAAGGCACGTGTAACATCACGTACATGGACGTAATTTCTCTTAAATGAGCTTTCAAATAAGACAATAAATTTGTCATATACTGCGCGATAAGTGAAGTCATTAACCAATAAATCTATACGCATTCTTGGTGACATTCCAAATACCGTTGCTAAACGAAAACTTATTGCATTTTCGCGCTCCATTAACACTTTTTCAACTTTAACTTTTTCTTTAGCATAACTTGAAATAGGATTTAATGGCGACTCTTCTGTACAAAAGTTATGTTCATCACCTGTGCCGTACGCACTATTTGTCGTTGGCATCAAAATATATTGCTCTTTACTCATGAGTTTTAACATCATAATTATAGCATCATGATTAATAGTACTCGCGCCAACTGGGTCAGCATTACAAAGAGGTGCGCCAACTAATGCAGCTAGAGGAATTACTATATCCGCTTTTTTTAAAAGTGGGGCAATAGTGCTTTCAACTCTAATATCACCTTTAACTACATTAAAATTAGGATCATGACAGACATGATTTAAGCTAGTTTGTTTAAACATAAAATTATCTAAAACTGTAACTTTATTTCCAGCTTGTAATAATTGTGGAACCAACGTAGAACCCAAATATCCAGCTCCACCAGTAACTAAAATGTTATAACTCATTTTTTCATCCTATTTAAAAAACTTAATAATTTTCTATACCAATATCTCCGCTCCCTCACGGTCGCGGCTCGGATTCATTTGCCCACAAACGGCAGTCTCAACACATCCACACAACGTATGAGCTAAAATAATGTGTAACTCTTGAATGGTACTGGTTTGTTCACCAGGAGCAATGATGCAATAATCAGCTAAACTTTTTGCAGCACCGCCATCACGCCCACAAAATACAATACTTGGGATATTAATCTCACGACACATATGCAAAGCTTGCAAAATATTCTCTGATTTACCAGAGGTTGTTATACCTAAAAAAATATCTTTAGTAGTTGCTTTGCCATCTAGTTGTCTTGCAAATACTAAATCATAACCATAATCATTACCAATCGCAGTGATAATTGAAGTATCAACTGTCAAAGCTTCTGCTGGTAGTGGCGCTCTATCTCTTGCAAGTTTACTAACAAATTCTGCAGCTAAATGCTGTGCATCTGCAGCAGAACCACCATTGCCAGCAATATATAGACGCCCACCTTGTTTATATCGCGTAACAACCGCCTGCACTGCGGCAGAGAACTCTGCCATAACTTCATCATCATTTATTAATTGTTGTTGAGCTTTTAATGATGCCTCTACATTTAACTTAAGTTGTACAACCGGATCCATATCACTTCCTTATAATAATCAACCTTCTACATCTTCCGTTCGCGGCGAGGAGGCGTGAAGATCCGTCTCGAGCCGTGGTTCTTTTTGAGTTAATACCAAACCAGCACGC
>CAZADN010000346.1:0-1810 GCA_964483895.1 uncultured Legionellaceae bacterium | reverse complement strand
TGAGTCGATTTAGTAGGAATGGTGGTATTTTTTTCGATAAGCTTGGTCATGATGCCACCTAAAGTCTCAATACCTAAAGAAAGAGGCGTCACATCTAATAATAAAATATCCTTTACCGTTCCAGAGAGTACCGCAGCTTGAATAGCCGCGCCCACCGCCACCGCTTCGTCAGGATTCACATCCTTACGAGGCTCTTTTCCAAATAACTCTTGTACTGTTTTTTGTACTAATGGCATCCGGGTTTGTCCACCGACTAAAATAACCTCGTCAATCTTCGAAACAGATAAACCAGCGTCTTTTAATGCTGTGTTGCAAGGTCCAATGGTTCTTTGAACTAATCCCTCAACTAATGACTCTAGCTTCGCACGAGTTAACTTAATGTTCATATGTTTTGGACCGTTCGCATCCGCTGTGATGTAAGGTAAATTCACATCAGTTTGTTGCGCAGAAGATAGTTCAATTTTAGCTTTTTCTGCTGCTTCTTTTAAACGCTGTAAAGCGAGGGGATCTTTATGTAAATCGATACCGGTGTCTTTTTTAAATTCTGACGTTAAATATTCCATTAATGTTAAATCAAAGTCTTCACCGCCTAAGAAAGTATCACCATTGGTTGCTAAAACTTCGAATTGATGCTCACCGTCTACCTCAGCAATCTCAATGATAGAAACGTCAAATGTGCCACCCCCAAGATCGTACACCGCAATTACAGAGTCGCCGCGTTTTTTATCCATGCCATAAGCTAAAGCAGCTGCCGTAGGCTCATTGATAATACGCTTCACTTCAAGTCCTGCGATACGACCTGCATCTTTAGTAGCCTGACGTTGAGAATCATTAAAATAAGCGGGTACGGTAATGACTGCTTCGCTAACAGGATGGCCTAAATAAGCCTCTGCAGTTTGTTTCATTTTACGGAGCACTTCTGCAGACACTTGGGGCGGCGCCATTTTTTTATCGCGTACAGCAACCCAAGCATCTCCATTTTCAGCTTTAATAATCTTGTAAGGAACCATACCAATGTCTTTTTGGACGATTTGGTCGTCATAGCGACGTCCAATTAAACGTTTGACCGCAAATAAAGTATTTTCTGGATTAGTTACGGACTGACGTTTAGCCGATTCGCCCACTAATACTTCACCATCATCCGCGTATGCGACCATAGAAGGGGTAGTAGGACGACCTTCATTATTTTCAATAACGCGCGGTCTGTCGCCTTCCATAATTGCCACACATGAATTGGTGGTACCTAAGTCAATACCGATAATTACATTAGCCATATTCTTTACTCCATAGAGTCATTAAAAAGGGTGATGACACCCATATGGGGACAACTTTACTAATTTCAAGCTGTTGCCTTTGATACAATGACGCGAGCAGGACGAACGACTCGATCATTAAGTTTATATCCTTTTTGAAAAACCGTTAACACGGTATTTGATGGCGCTTCATTAGAAACTTGAATAGACATTGCTTCATGTTCTTGAGGATTAAAAGGTAAACCTTCTGGATTAAGCTCAGTCACACCATGTTTTTCTAACGTGCTTAACAATAATTTCAAGGTTAAAGCCACCCCTTCACCTAACTCACCATGCGTTTCCTGATTAATGGTTGCTAAAGCTTGCTCTAAACTATCTAAAACAGGCAACAAGGACTGAATCAATTTTTCTTGACTATACAAGCGTGCCTGCATGACATCACGTTCTGCGCGCTTGCGAATATTATCCATCTCGGCCACCGCTCTCACTGCTTTTTCTAAATTGGAGTGATGCCATGTTTCAAATCTTAGTTGTAGAGGACAACAAAAACCTAAGAA
>CAZADN010000345.1:0-1822 GCA_964483895.1 uncultured Legionellaceae bacterium | reverse complement strand
ATCGAATTTTCCACGGCTAAAGAAATAGCCGGTTATATCACACCCGTCCCCGGCGGCGTAGGCCCTATGACAGTGGCGATGTTACTAGAAAATACTTTATTTGCCGCAGAACATGATGCTTGAATCTCTTAAATTGGTTATGGGATAAATTTTAAGCCAATAACAAGAAACGAGTTTTACTAGCTTAAAAAAATTCAGCTGTTCCTTTATTTAAATATTTTACCGAAGTAAATCCTGCTGCTAACAATATTTTTATCGCTGCCAGACTTCTTTTACCAGAAAGGCAATATAAAATAATGGTATGAGTACGTATTAATTCGTTTAAGCGACGGGGTAATTCTTCTAATGGGATTAATTGACCACCGATATTTTTTTCCTTATGTTCTGCTGCAGAACGTACATCAACCAAACAAGTATTGCTTTTTTGTAACAAATGAATCAATTCTTGGATAGAGATGGCATAATTGTTTAAAGATAATTCCTCAGCGCAAACAGTTGCAGGAATCGGCTCATGCACAAACTCACCATATACGCACAATTGACAATCAGGATTCTTGCGCAAATGAATCTCTTTAAATGACATTGCTAATAGATCGACCAATATTAAACGTTTTACTAAGCCAGTACCCCTGTTTACTATCCACTTGATTATTTCTATCGCTTGAAGAATCCCCAGTAAGCCGGGTAACACGCCTATGACTCCATCCGTTGCGCAATTATTGTTAGTATGAGAAGTAGCAGATGGAAACAAGCAACGCAAACAAGGATTTTCTTGGTTAGCATGAAATACTGAACAATAACCTTGAAATTGTCCAGCACTCGCATATACATAAGGTTTGTTTAACTTAAAACACGTATCATGAATTAAATAACGCGTAGCAAAATTATCTGAACCATCAGCAATTATATCGTATTGACTAATGAACTCATCCGCATTGCAGTGAGTTAGTTTTTCTGTAAAGGAATTCACTTCAATAGATGGATTAAGCGCTAAAAGTTGCTCTCTAGCAGAAATTGCTTTTGCTTGGCCCAAATCCTGTGAACGATAAAGTATTTGTCTGTGTAAATTAGTTAAGTCCACCGTATCATAGTCAACTATTCCTAGTTTTCCCACACCGGCTGCTGCCAAATAAAGTAGTAAAGATGAGCCCAATCCTCCGAGACCTATACATAATACGCGTGCCTCTTTAAGTTTTTTTTGTCCATCCAGCCCAATTTCAGGTAATTTAATTTGCTGCGCATAACGCATTATTTCATCTGCTGAAAGAAAAGTAGACATTATCTTGACTGGTTTATTTGGTGTAAAAATTCTTTAATTGCCACATTAGGATCACGCGCTTGTGTAATCGCTGAAATAACTGAAATCCCTGCGACTTTGGACTTTACAATATCTGGTAAACGTTCAAGGTTAATCCCACCAATCGCAACCAATGGATAGGAAAGTGTTTTTCGCCAACATTTTAATTGCTCAATGCCTTGCGGTGGAAATAACATTTCTTTACTGTGGGTAAAATATATCGGTCCACAAGCAATGTAAGATGGATTATTGGCATGCGCGCGTGCGACTTCATAATAACAATGGGTACTCACGCCTAGATATAAACCGGAATGATAAATCTCATCGATATCCGCGTTATGTAAATCTTCTTGACCCAAATGCACGCCTGTTGCCTGCAAACGAATAGCCAGTTGCCAATAATCATTAACAAATAGCTTTGCTTGGTAATGTTTTGCGAGAAGTACGCTACGCTTAATTTCTTGTTCTAAAAATAATTCGTTCGCTTCTTTAATACGTAATTGAATACACTTTACACCTTGCCTT
>CAZADN010000344.1:0-1825 GCA_964483895.1 uncultured Legionellaceae bacterium | reverse complement strand
ATTTCATCCTCTGTGTGATAGGTGATACTTTTACACCTTCCACTTCTTTTTAAATCTTTAGATATATAAACTAAGATGGCAACAACCCAAAAGTCAACAATTGTTGATTTTAACGCAGTCGAAACAAGCTTTGAAAAATGGGCAAAACCTGGGCAATTTTCTAGAAGCTTAGCAAAAGGACCAAAAACAACAACTTGGATTTGGAACTTACACGCAGATGCCCATGATTTTGATATCCAAACAAACTCTTTACAGGATATTTCAAGAAAAATTTTCAGTGCGCATTTCGGTCAACTTGCTGTAATTTTCTTATGGCTTAGTGGAATGCATTTTCATGGTGCATACTTTTCAAACTATTCAGCTTGGTTAACAAATCCAACTACAACTCATCCTAGTGCTCAAATCGTATGGCCGATTGTTGGTCAAGAAGTACTGAATGCTGACGTTGGTGGAAACTTCCAAGGGATTCAAATCACATCAGGATTCTTCCAACTTTGGAGAGCTGAAGGTATTACTAGTGAAGTTGAACTATACTGGACAGCAGTAGGTGGATTAATAGCATCATTTGTAATGCTTTTTGCTGGATGGTTCCACTACCACAAAGCTGCACCAAAATTAGAATGGTTCCAAAACGCTGAGTCAATGTTAAATCACCATTTAGCAGGTTTACTGGGTCTTGGTTCTCTTTCTTGGGCTGGTCATCAAATTCACGTAGCATTACCTATTAATAAATTACTTGATTTAGGGGTAAGTCCAGAAGAAATTCCTTTACCTTATGAATTTATTATTAATAGACAATTAATTGCTCAACTTTATCCTAGCTTTAATAAAGGTCTAACTCCTTTCTTTACATTAAACTGGTCAGAATACTCTGATTTCTTAACATTTAAAGGTGGATTAAACCCAGTTACAGGTGGTCTTTGGTTAACGGATACAGCTCATCACCATTTAGCTATTGCTGTTCTTTTTATTGTGGCAGGACATATGTATAAAACAAATTGGTTCCTTGGGCACAGCATGAAGACAATCCTTGAAGCTCATAAAGGGCCTTTTACTGGTGAAGGGCATAAAGGACTTTACGAAATTTTAACAACTTCTTGGCATGCACAATTAGCGATCAACTTAGCCTTATTTGGCTCATTAAGTATAATTGTTGCTCATCATATGTACGCGATGCCACCATACCCTTATATCGCAATTGATTACCCAACTCAGTTATCATTATTCACACATCATATGTGGATTGGAGGTTTCTGTGTAGTTGGTGGTGCAGCGCATGGTGCGATTTTCTTTGTTCGTGATTACAATGCAGCAAATAATTATAATAATCTAGTAGATCGTGTAATTAGACATCGTGATGCAATTATTTCGCATCTTAACTGGGTATGTATTTTCTTAGGGCTTCATTCATTTGGTTTATATATCCATAATGATACAATGCGAGCATTAGGGCGTCCACAAGATTTATTCTCTGACAATGCGATTGCATTAAAACCTATTTTTGCTCAATTTATTCAAAACCTACATACACTAGCACCAGGTAGTACAGCACCTAATGCCTTAACAACAGTTAGTTATGCGTTTGGTGGTGATGTAATTAGCATCGGTTCAAAAATTGCTATGATGCCTATTAGTTTAGGAACTGCTGATTTCTTAGTACATCACATTCATGCATTTACAATTCATGTAACTGTACTTATCCTTTTAAAAGGTGTTTTATACTCAAGAAATTCACGTTTAATTCCTGATAAAGCAAACTTTGGTTATAGTTTCCCTTGTGATGGACCAGGCCGTGGTGGTACTTGTCAAGTATCTGCATGGGACC
>CAZADN010000343.1:0-1840 GCA_964483895.1 uncultured Legionellaceae bacterium | reverse complement strand
CACACATAAAAAAAACATATTGGATTACTAAAAATCATAATGATTAAATATAATAAATTTACTTAAAGTAGCCTGGATACTGATCATAATATCCTAGTTAAGAATAAATTAATCATTTTAGAGTAAATATAATGTGCAATTAAGTACCTATTTGGTTGGATCATTATGCTTTCCAATTATAGTACCTGGAGATTTTATTATGAAAAAACCAACCAATCCACATAAGTTAGTCGTGTTATGCTTTGATAAGTCAGAAGAGATAGAAGTAAATGCATTTATACGGCATAAGCGGTATAAACAAAATGAAATTAAGCCCGGAAGTGGGGATAATCTAGTAGTAAAAATAATTTATCCTGCTGACGTCAGTAATGATGATTACATGACCTACGGGAATAAACTAAAACCCAGCCGTAATGAAAAGGCAATACTTCAAAGTTTAACACCTAATGATGATATTTATATATGGGGCCACGGTAGCCCGAATTATGCTTATATACCAGGCGCCTTTTATACTGAAATAGCTAACTATATAGTTTCAGGCATAAACAAGGATCATTTTGATAGCAATGCCCCTCTAAAGATACATTGTGAAATGTGTAATTCGGGGAGAGGAGGAGCAACTGGTGATGCAAGCTTTGCAGCCAGATTACATTCATATCTTGGAAAAATTGGTATTACCGCAACTGTTACAGGCAGGTTAAGAAATGTAGTCATAGATTTTGAAAAAATCACGGAACATGGTTTAACTACTTTATCAAGAGAATACGATGCTCTATCTCATTTTATAGATTTACCCGCATTTTTCTATAAACATCAAGAGCCAGGAAGTAAAGTAACCTACCGATGGGAGCAACAGCCTAATGAGCAATCCGCGGAACAAGTTCGTATAGATAGTTATAGGACAGCTCTAAATAAGCAGTTAATACAGTTTCATTTAAAGTTATCAGAAGAAATTAAAAATGTAACAGATAAAAAATTGCTTTCAGAATTAAGAAAACAGATTCTTGCGGTAAAACTACAAATTAATGATCCATCTGAGACGCTCGATCCCGTAAAACTGAAAAAAGAAATGAATGATTTAAGAGAGTTGCTTTCTAATGAATTTTATTTATTGCATTCTCAACTGAAAAATATGGGATTAGATAGATTCAATACAAAATTGATGCATCAGGCAAATGGTCGCGGACTAACACGAAAGAAAACCGGGGTGAAAATTGACGATCCTATGTTAGAAAATGAATGTGGGACATTTAGAGATATTATTAATGCTCATCCTGCTCTGACTGGCTTTAATCACGCAGTTAAAAAATTTAAAGCTCAGTATGCCAATGATCCTGCCCAAGATTTTAAGGCAATCGCTCTTGTCCGAGCTCTAGGAACAGATCAAGATATAAATGGAAACTCACTGTATGCAGTTATATTTACCTCATATAGAAAGCATATATTAATTGAAAATGATGGGTCTTTAAATATGCCGGAATATCTCGAGGACATCGCTAAATCAACGATGACTTTGGTTAATAAATTCAATGCAAATCCTGATATGGCCCCAGAAGAAAGAATGAAAGCTATAGAACAATCTTCAGATGATTTATCAAAACAATTTTCTGAAAGTATTTTTAGAAAAATATCTAATTACGTATTTGGAATTATGGATGGAGTTAAGTCTGCACTGAATGAGCGTCACGAAGCATCTATATTTGAAGCAATTACCCAAATTTTTAAATCAGGCATTGAGTTTGCGCAAGATAAACAGGATACTTTTAATTACTATAAAGCAACTATGGTGAAAATTAAGAACGAGACAGTATCTTATCTTTATGATTTAAACAATCAGTCA
>CAZADN010000342.1:0-1849 GCA_964483895.1 uncultured Legionellaceae bacterium | reverse complement strand
TAAACATCCCTATCAAAGAATTTTTTGAATTTATTTACCTTTACATACCCAATCTATAAGATGTATCTTCTTCCAAATTAACATCATGACATTTAGCATGCAAGTATGAACTAAAAGACTTTTCAGGATAACCACAACCATCAATAACATAAGAAAAATCTTCTTTTTTAACAAAATTGTCTTCTTCACCAGGTCTTATTTTCCAATTAGCGCCACTAGGATCTGGCTCACCAAATTCTTTTGAGTATAAGCGACGCTCAGGTGGTCTACCACTAACACTCATAAAATACCCTAACCCATTTGGGCCTAAACCATCTAAAGTATCAACCCATTCGCTTATATAACCTTGTAATATTTGTTGAATTTCATTGGCTTTTTCCTCAGAAAAATTACCATTTTCATCATTCAAGAGATCTCCAAAACTCTCTTGCAATATTTCCATATTCAATTTACCATCTTCATCGATACTGGTAATGTATTTGATATCTGGCAATTGTCTAATATCTTCTGAACTAAAAGATTCTTTCAAATAATAATAACCATATGCACCCTTACCAAGCAACCATAGTGACGCAGGATCGCCAACATACTGTTTACGCTTCGCATGTGCATTAAGACAAATAGTATAAACTATAGCTCTAAATTCTGGCTCACTATCCATAATCCAAGAGAAAAAAGTACCAACCTGCATTGATTTATTTGAATGCGGACTTTCACCAGAGTGCATTTTTTTAACTGTTTGAAAGTGCTTACTAGCTTCGTTTAATTTATGATTTACACCTTTTTGAGTAGCAATTTCTTTAGATCTTACAGAGTTATCTACTTTCTCACGAATACGTTGCATTTTTTCTTCATACTCTTTCGCAACTTTAATCTTGTTTAACTCTGCATGCATCGAAGATTCTTCTAGTTTTTTCTTGTCATTCGCATCTCTTGGCATCATTAACTCCCAATAAAACGTCTATAATAAAAATCATTTGTATTATTATAACACATAACCAATGGATTTTCATCCCAATCACTCAACACATATTGCAAAAATTCACCGTGCTTATCTGTATGTATAGTTAACCCCGGTATATGAGTATGGCCATGAATTACTGTATCTAACTTAAAACCTCGTAAATGTGCAGAAATCGATTGCGGTACGGTTAACATATCTTTAGTAATTTTTGTATTATTTGCACTATATTGCCTGACTTTATTAACAATCCTAGATCTATATTTATAAGGCACACGTAAAAAAACCAATTTAAATAAACTATTGCGTGTAAAACGCCGTAAACGCTGATGTGCTTTATCTGTCGTACAATACCTATCTCCATGCACTAAAAGAACTTTTTTAGCCCCTAAAGTAATAATTGCAGGCTCGGATAACTTTTGAAGTTTAGCTAATTTTAAAAACTTATTGCCAATTAAAAAATCTCGATTACCAGGCATAAAATATGTTTTAATCCCTGAATTAACTAAATCAGCTAAAACTGCAATAATCTCGTTACTCCAAGCATCAATTGCATCATCTCCTGGCCAAGCATGCACAAAGTCACCTAAAATATATAAACGTTTAGTACGTCCCTTAGCCCATTTACAAAACTCCAGAAACTTAGCTGTAATTTGGGGCTCATTAGGATGCAGATGCAAATCTGAGATAAACATTGCCTCTTCTAAATCATAAGCGTTTTTCATCATAATGGTGCAACTTGAATACGCTCATCTTGTAAAAATATTTGACATGGGTAATCGATTGCTTGAATTGCTTCACTTAAACAATAAATACCAGCAATAGACACTAATTCCGCATCTAATGATTGGCAAAAAATTCTGGCATCCTTATTACCAGTAATCCCAG
>CAZADN010000341.1:412-1860 GCA_964483895.1 uncultured Legionellaceae bacterium | reverse complement strand
ATATTCATCTAGAACTTCATTATATTTAACATCAATATAATCATCAGGCATCATATTTTTAACTCCAAATTCTTTCTCATCAGGTATTTTACCAACATAATTTTGATTATCAATCTTATTAAAATGATGTGGGAAATGACCTTTAACAGTATCAATATCATATGTTTTAGATAAGTTCTTTAATGGTTGTAAAAGAAATGATAACTATCTATGAATCTAATCCTAAATCTTTTAAAACTCATATATGTTATTCTTGAACCTTGTCTAATAAATGCAGATGGAACTATACCTTTAGTTAAGCAATATTGTAAAATAAATTTATTATCATAACCAGCACCATTATGGGCCATAACAGTTGTATTAGAATTTTCATCAGTAAATAACCAATCACAAAATTTATTTTCGCAATCATAACCATTAATACCAAACGTTTTAATTAAACACTTGTCATATTGATGAGTCAAGTCTTCATCAAGTCTTAAAACATCAACTTCCACGTGATTAGGTTTATGAGTTGATGTATCAGTATCAGTTTCAAAATCGTAAATTATATATCTAGGATATTTGATATGTTCTTTAAATTTATCATTAGATTGTTCATATTCTTGGCTACTTCCTTTGGTAAATTTTTTTGTTAAGTAATGGCCTAATTCTTTAACCATTTTTGTTTCAGTTCTTTTATCGACTTTTCTTTTATTAATAATATTTGTATTACATTCATGATTTTCATAGTTAGCTTTATTGCTAAAACCTTTCAAACATTTATTACAAAAGCATCTTACACCTAGAAAAGCTTTTATATCTGTTATTGCATTGTAATGTTCTTTCTCACTGTCATATAATAAATAATGAGTTATTGTATCTCTATCATCTGATTTGTAAAGTAAAGAATTAAATATATTAACATTACCTCCTAAGATAGGTAAATTTTGCATTTCAATTACATTTATATTTATGTTGTAAGTTTTTTCAACAAATATAATATTATCAATTCTCATTGGAGTATCCCATTGAAGTTTAGATTTATTACATATTGTCATTGCTACTTTATCTCTAGCTTTTACATTTCTATGATCTCTAATTGTTTTATTGGTAGGGTTCAACAAACATGCTTCTGCATACCAGAAACAATTGTTATTATCATTGATGATGCTAATAACAGATTTTTTATTCATTATTGATTCATACTCTCTACTTGATGTACCACAACCTTTACCAGATGGTATATTAGCTATAAAATATTCAACTTTTTGAATTATAACATATTGATCACTTTGTATTAAGCGTTCAATTTCAAATACTAAATCTTTATAAAACTTGTTTAATTCAGAAGACTTGAATGATCTTGTTTTTGCAAACAATTCAGCTCCATATTGTTTCTCTATATTCATATCATGTATCTTATAAAGAGTGCAAATTGCATATATGTTATAGTTTTCCATATGCTT
>CAZADN010000341.1:0-402 GCA_964483895.1 uncultured Legionellaceae bacterium | reverse complement strand
GTTCTGAAGATTCAAATGCTATTGTGCTTGCATACAAGTTAGGACCAGGTTTGTTTGTGACTCTATCTAAAATATTTATAGTGCATATTGCATATATGTTATAGTTTTCCATATGCTTAAATCTAGGTTTAGCTTGTAAGAATGTTTTTGCTATATATGCAGCAATATCACTTCTTAAAATTGATCCTACTTTTTCAGGTATTACTGTAATTTGTAATATATTTTTCTTAAAGGCTTGATCTTCTGTTATGTCAAATTTAGCTGTTTTTCTAAAAAACTTTTGTATTTTATTAATTGCTTTATGTTTGACACTAGATTTACTCTCTGCTTTCTTCAATGATCCTGTTATTGTTTCTTTTTTATCATATGATTCTAACTTTTCTAATGCATCTTTATTTTTCT
>CAZADN010000340.1:0-1862 GCA_964483895.1 uncultured Legionellaceae bacterium | reverse complement strand
GACCCTTTTTTACCAGGATCCCGGCCGAGGGTCTACAATGGCCGTGAACGGTTACATTACGTTTGATAATGTCTGTGTGAGCACCTTAGGGGTCAAGTCTATTTATAATAGAATTTATTTTGTTATAGAGGCTTTGAAGTAAGATCAGGTCTTATCTAAAAAAATAAATTATATTATAAATAGACTTGACCCCTAAGTCAATCGATGTGTTTTTCTTGGCTTAAATATACTCTTACTCATATTCAACAAGCACACACCCTAGAACAACTCGAGACACTCCTTCCCTACAACATCGACACTCAATGCCTCGACAATATGAGAAGCTTACCTAACTTGATTTTGCCTGCATAGGTGGGATTAATTCACCACTTACTGTGGTCTTCGGTTGTTATAATAATCAAAGTATTTAGATAAGGCCCGCTCAACATCTTCGATTGTTTCAAAAGAATACCGATTGGGAGTTTTATTCGTGACTTTATTGTGGAGCATGGGTTACACGCTGTATTTATTTAATTTCGCAATTGCATCACTGATTTTGTGTAATATTTCAGGCGCATCCATTTTTTCCATCATTACAGTAATGAATGCTAATTTGGATTTGTATTTTTTACGCTCTATCAGGGCATTTTGCAATTCTAGTTCGGTTTTAACTTGTATTGACCAAACGCCATTACCAAAAATTTTTGGAAATTGCGTATAGTCCCAATGTTGAATATCGTTATAAGGCATTTCTGGCCCATGAATCAAGCGTTCAACTGTATAACCACCATTATCCAATAAAAATATAGTAGGTTTTAAATGATGACGCAATACAGTTGATACCTCCTGTGCTGTTAGCTGAAAGGAGCCATCGCCTACAAATAAAACTGCCTGCCTATTAGGTGCTGCAATACATGTGCCGAGTAAAGCTCCGACTGTATAACCAATTGAGCCCCATAATGTTTGTCCTATATAAGACGTATCATCTGGCATTATCATTTGCTGAGTACCAAACATGCTTGTTCCGGCCTCTGCTAAAACAATGGCATCCCTTTCAAGAAAATGCGATACCTGATTCCAAAAGGTTTTATGTAAAATAGGGGTGTCTTTATAAAGATCCTTCATTTTTTCTGGCTTTATTGTTTCAATTTTTGAATTAAAACGGTATTTAGAGAGACGATTTATTAAGGCAGGAATAGTTTCACAAAATAACACATCCTCATAAGTAGATTGCTTTACGCGCGCATGATAACTGTGTATTTCAATTGTTACATTTACATCGATTTTTGCAGTAAATGAACCGGTATTAAAATCTGTCATTAGGGAGCCAAACGTGATGATACAATCGGATTTTTCTACAATTTCCTGCACATTTTGAGAACTGTAATTACCATTATAATTTCCGATAAATTGTAAATTTGATTCATTAATAACTGCTTTCCCCATATTCATCGCTGCAAAGGGAAGTCCTGATTTTTCAAGAAACTCTAGTATCAATGGTTTCATAGGATGTTTTTGTGCACATGCATCAATTAATACAACTGGACTTTTGGCTTTTTCTAAAAGTAACGCAGCTCGTTCTGTTAGCTCATTAACGGCATCTTTATTCGATTTTGGATATGATAAATCAAGAGGTTTTTTATCTATATCAATTTCAAGATATGTAATATCAGTTGGGAGCCCAATATAAACTGGGCGCTTCTTTAACCAACATAAAGTTAATACACGATCAATTTCATTTTTTGCGTTATTGAAGTCCAAATTTGTTTGTGCCAGGGTAATCGATTTATACATATCAGAAAAAACATTAAAGCGACCGTCACCTAATTTATGATGTACAATTGATTTTTTTTCACGAACTGGTCCTGAAGGAATGCCAACTA
>CAZADN010000339.1:0-1864 GCA_964483895.1 uncultured Legionellaceae bacterium | reverse complement strand
ATTTGGGGCAGTGAACAAAGTTACACGGTAAAGGGCAACTCAGAATTTATTTTAAGCTACAATTCTATTGTAATGCTGAAATTTCTTGAACTTGAAAGCCATGTTATAAAGCACAAAGGTAAATTTTATATTTCAAAAGCAACTCTTTTGAAAATTCAAAATGATTATGAAACCTATAAAAATGATTTTTCAAGAGAGCACCATATTACAATGTTTGCTATAAACGGAGAATTGGGATTCGAAGAGCTATCCTCAGAATTTAAGCGCAAAAATATAACGTTTTTGACGGAACTTAAGCAATTTGCCGAAAGTTTAACGCTACATACGACATCAAGCGATATAGATTATGCATTACAAGTAGATTGCTCTAAAGATACTTTGCCAGACTTTTTGGGCAATTTTGATTATGACACTATTGTTGCCGTAAAAGAAAAATCAGCAGTATTAGTGAGCGACGATTTATTTGTATCTCTTTTTTGCAGTATAGATGAAATAGCCGTTAATTCTATCTCCTCTCCACGTATATTACCAATGCTGGATTTAGGAATAAATGATTTAATTAGTTGTATAACCAGCCTAAAGTCTATGCGCTATCTTGCGGCAATTTATATATTAATTGAACATTTGTCAGATAAATTAAATATTCTTAAAGTTGATCAACAAATCAGTTACGCGAGCATAATCGAGGAATTGTTTTCTTTTGATGCAAGCAACGATGCAGGTATGGAATTTAGAGATTTTCTTATTCAATTATATTCACAAACCATAAATTCTACATATTCTTTCAATGAGCTACTATTGCAAGTTTTGAGAGATGCAGCTTTAACCGCCTTTTTTGATGCAAATCCCGAAAAGTTTAAAGAAATATTTGACTCAGAGAACATTAGAAATTATATTTATCAAGCAATAAACACTCATCTTCTACCGCCAGGTCATTAGAATAAATTAACATTTAAGCAACTGCCAATTATGTTTATTAGCCGACCCAGCCTTTTTAAGCTATGTCGGCTATATTTTTACACCCTCCCCGGTTGCTTGCTGCCTTAAAAATATGCTACACTATCTAACAATTACAACAATCATTTATAGTAGAACATGCAGCGTAAAAAATCATTCTTTGAAAATCAACTTTTGTCGTCATACTTACTGATTTAAAAGCATATGAGGGAGGCGCGCTCATATACTAGACAAGCTAACTGTTGAATTAATGCAACCAAAAAACAGAGGTGATCACAATAAATACACAAGAACTGACAAAAGACCAGTTTCAATACATTGTTTACTATATAAATGAATACGCAGAACGAAAGTCAAGAACAACATTAGAAATACTAGACATTTTTAATCAATTCGGCGTCATAAAATATCTCACGTTAGGATATGAAGTTCTACACTCTCAAGGAACGAACTGGCTAATTGCCGATATAGACGAATACCTAAAAGTAAGAGGTGTTACGGTGTGAATAAACAATATCTCTACCACGGCGGATTAGCAAAAGTAGAATATCCGCTGATTAAACCGATTAACCGTGAGATGGACTTTGGTGTAGGCTTTTATACTACAAAAATTCTAGAACAAGCAAAACAGTGGGCTACAATTAAGGCAAGACGGGAAAACAAACCCGAAGGAATAGTATCTGTTTATGAGGTCACATATAATAGGGATTTAAAAAGAAAAATATTTAAAAACATTGGAGATAGTTGGCTAATGTTCGTGTTACAACATAGGAAGTCCGAGACCTATATACGGACTGACGCCGGATTGCTAATACCCAATAAAGAATTGCACCACAACTTTGACATAGTATCCGGAGAGGTAGCAAACGACCAAGTATATGCAGCTGTAGACGGATATGAAAGAGGC
>CAZADN010000338.1:0-1898 GCA_964483895.1 uncultured Legionellaceae bacterium | reverse complement strand
AGGCGAATAGCCAGCCCTATTTAACGAGCTCAAGCTGAAATTTGCGCAAATTAGCCTGGTTTTTGGCCGTGCTACCAATTGTCAACAGCCCCTAATAGACTGAAAAAGTTAAAGTTGGGTTTCATCGCCCAACTTGCTCCTCAGGTTCGACACTTTTAACCTCTAAATTTGAAATTACCTTTTTTACGCCTTTGATATTGTTCACTCTTTTTAAAATAGCAACGATTGATTTGCTTGATTTAACTGTTCCAGATACCGTAGCAATTCCATTATTAGTTGATGCGTTGATACCAACTAATGGAATTGTGTCATCATCTACTACTTTAGCTTCCAAAATTGCGGCTTCAATTTTTGTTGTTATATAAGCATCAGTAAATGCAGAATTAACTTGTTTTATTTCAAGGTCTCTTGCATCAATACCTTTGACACCTTTTGTTAAAGTTGCAATACGTAGAGTATCAACAAAAGATTGTTTATCGTTTACTCTGCCATCTAAATGTACAATGCCATTGGTTGTAGAAACGGAAATATTTAATGGATTTAAGTTCTTATTTTTAGTAATTTTGCCTTTGATAATAGATGTAATGAAATAATCATTTATCTTTTGTTTTGTTTCAGCAAAATTTGCTGTTGCTGGAAGGCTTACGCAAAACAACAATAATATGCTATTAATAAATACAAAAAAATTCTTCATATTAAATTTTCCTAGTAAAATTGCTAAGGTCCAGAGTAAAATTATCACTTATTATACCAAAAATTTTATGACAGCATAACAATGTATATTTATCTTCGCAATTTATTATTTTTATTCCCAGCGGAAACAGCGCACGCGCTTAGTTTACGAATAATTTCTTGGTTGCCTAACTCATTATTTCCTAAGCCTAAAGGTGAGGCTATTGAGTGTATGGGAATTAGATTTCCGCATAAAATTGGCCTCGCAGCTGGGTTTGATAAGAATGCTAAATATTTAGATGCGATAGAGAAGCTTGGGTTTGCATTTATCGAAGTAGGTACTGTAACACCTAGACCACAGTTTGGTAATCCAAAACCACGTATATTTAGATTGCTAAAATCGCAAGCATTAATTAATCGTATGGGTTTTTGTAATTCTGGCGTGGATAAGCTTGTTATGAATATTAAACGTAGTAAATACCAGGGGGTAATAGGAGTTAATATTGGTAAAAATAAAGATACACCGCTAGAGTATGCATTTACTGATTATATTTACTGTCTGCAAAGAGTTTATAAATACGCTAATTATATTGCTATAAATATCTCATCCCCTAATACAACTGATCTAAGGAAGCTGCAGGAAATTGATTATTTCGATGAGTTTATTAGTAAGATAATTCAAGCCCATCAAAATTTAGTTACACAGCATAATACTTATGTGCCAATAGTTATAAAAGTATCTCCAGATGAATCTTCAGAAGTTTTAAAAAATATTGCCGAAGTTGCTTTGAAATATAAAATAGATGCAATTATTGCAACAAACACATCTTGCGCGCGTTTTGATATTAAAGATAAAAATATTAATGAGAATGGCGGCTTAAGTGGTAAACCAATTTTCGAATTATCAAATAGCGCGCTTTTGCAACTCAAAAGTATAGTTGGAGATAAAATTGCTTTAATCGGTGTAGGTGGGATTGATGATATACAAAGCGCAAAAACCAAGCTCGAATGTGGCGCTTCCTTGTTGCAAGTATACACTGGTTTTATTTACAAAGGACCAAAGTTAGTTCGAGATCTTAATACTCCGCATGTTGGAGCCAGCTGATACATATTATGAATATTTTTTATTTAGATACAGATATAGAAGCATGCGCACGCTATCATTGTGATAAACATGTTATAAAAATGATTTTAAGGGATGTTGAAGTCATTTATGAAGAAAAGGA
>CAZADN010000337.1:0-1900 GCA_964483895.1 uncultured Legionellaceae bacterium | reverse complement strand
AGCTTGGATATTAAAATCGTGCATAATATTATCTGCAATTGATGCGAACATATTGCCTTGAATAAATTCATAGAAAAAAAACAATGAAGCAACGAAACATATAAACCAAGGATACCAAGGTTTACACTCTAAATAATTTTCTTGAAGTTTTTCAGTCATATCCAATTCTAACATCCTTAATTGTCTGTTTTTTGCAAGGAACAAAATGTTTCTTTCATTAAAGCAGCTGCAATTAGCGCAATAATTGCTGTAACCGGGAAAATAAGCATAGCATGCTGATAGTTACTGGCTATATATTGTGATTCAATATTGCCACTGTCCATGATGAATCCAAAGAGAATCTGCCCAAACCCGCCGCCGCTCATAATAATAACTGAAGCGATGCCTGTTGCAATTCCAGTATTACTAAGAGGATTACTTTCGGCAATCAAAGGGTAACTTATTACTTGCGTGCTTGTAATAAAGCCAAGGCCAAAGAATATTAGACTTAACTCCCATGCAGATAAAGTTTGCCCAGAGATCAGAGGTATAAATAAACATAAAGAAAAAAAGGCGCCTAAAAGCATGCTAGGTTTACGTTTGCCGTGTTTGTCAGATAACCATCCAAGTATAGGACAACCTATTATGCTGCCAATGAAAATTAAGCTTACTATATTACTAGCTGTTATAGAGTCTAAATTATGCATGCTTCTTAAATAACTTCCACCCCATAATGCACAAAGCACCATAATTGGAAGATTTAAGCAAGAAGTGTAAATGCCGCCAAGCCAAGTTTGTTTGTTTTGTAATGAAATCATAAATTTCTGAGACCATTTGGCGTTAGAATTTGAATGTTGTATTGAAGAGCGGTTTTTATCTTGTACAAATATCCATATCCATAAAAGTACAATTATGCCAAAGAGCGCGTCAACAATTACTGAGTTTCTCCAGCCAAGATGATTGTTTAGCCATGCAAAAGGCGTATGAGCAACCATACCACCTAAAAATGCCATGGTAACAATTAAACCAATTACTAATGCTTGTTTTTGTGGTGGAAACCATCTGGTAATTAATACTACACATGATAAGAAGCAAAAAGCATTACCAATGCCTGTGAATGCGCGAAAAATCGTGGCATACATAAAATCGTGAGTTAAAGCGAATCCTAATGTGCCAATTATACAAACTATTAAAGCGCCAAGAATGACTTTTTTGGCTGGCAAATTATCAAGAATAACTCCAGCAGGAAGTAAAAATAACACATTTGCCCATACAAAAGCGCTTGATAACCAGCTAATACCACCAGCGTCTAAAGAAAAGCTTTGACGTAAATCTTGATTTATTACATCAAAAACATTTAACTGGAAAAATTCGTAAAAGAAGAAAAGTCCCGCGGATAGGCAAATTAACCACGGTTTAAAAATATTTTCGGAAGTTTCTATCATAGCTTTATCAGCGAACGAATTGGACAAAAAATTCTCCTAATTTCTTTTAATGAAAGCAATGTGCATAATTCCAAAACCACTCAAGATTTCACGTGCCAATTCTACCAAAATAATTACTGTTATGTAAGGGATATCAATAAAAAAAATTTTATTAAAATGTTTGATGAAGCAATGTATAATCCTAGAAAACTTTATTTTTTCATGAGGTGAGGCATGGCAGGGCATAGTAAATGGGCAAATATCAAATTTCGTAAAGGTGCTCAAGATGCTAAACGGGGTAAAATATTTACTAAATTAATTAGAGAGATAACTGTTTCCGCCAAGATGAGTGGGGCAGATGAGTCAGCTAATCCAAGATTACGTGACGCAGTTTTTAAGGCTCTTAAAGCAAATATGAAGCGCGATACTATTGATAACGCTATTAAACGCGGCGCTGGTGGTCTCTGCGCCGAAGAGCATCCAGGTGCCCATATTGC
>CAZADN010000336.1:0-1909 GCA_964483895.1 uncultured Legionellaceae bacterium | reverse complement strand
CTACTGCATATCTTGACCCGATAGCGGAGATTGATGTGTATAAATTTATTTTTGATATTGCAAAAGAAAGACTTGTATTTTTCATATCTCACCGATTGGGATTTGCTAAAAATGCAGATAGAATTATTGTGATTAACGAGGGCGTTATTCAAGAGGAAGGGATACATGATGAATTGATGAAAAAAAATGGACTTTATGCTGAAATGTTCACGGCACAAAAAGAATGGTATGTTTAATATTGAGAAAGGATGATTTAACAATGCAAGTCAAGTATATCCATTTACCACATCAAATGGTAACATTTAAAATCCAGACAAAATGTGCGGACATTATTAACGCACTTTCGTTGTTGTACGGCAAATATATTTATAGTAAAAGTCCGATTGCCGAGAGTAAAATATACTTAATAGAAATAGTTGAACGTGAAAACGGTTATATGGTTTATTATTGTGATAATGATATATTTACTGAAAATCCCTTGCAAGCAACAAAAGATATTATATATGAAAATACACAATATTCATCATCTGTTATAGCCTTGCATGGTGCAGCAGTGGAATATCATAGAAATGCTTATATTTTTATTGCTCCAACTACAAGCGGAAAGACTACTTTAACAAGCTACCTTACTCAAACTGGAATGGGCTATATTACAGATGATTGTGTTTTAATAGATAGAGCCAATCTTTCAATAATTCCGGTAGTAACTCCTATTCATTTGCGTGAGGGCGGGTTGAATGTTTTAACTTCGTTAAATATTGATTTACCTGAATTAGAACATATACAAAATGAAACAATAAACCGATATGTATATTTACCTAAAAATTGTATTTTATCCCCGCTTCCTATCGCAGAAATTTATTTTATATTTCGGAATGAGAATGAAAATGTTATGGAAGAAATGACAAATATAACTGCCGTAATGCAACTTATGAAATCTGTTATGGTTCCCTATCAGATAACAGATAGCTATATGAATATATTTAAACAAATTGCTGAAAAGGGTTGTGCAAAAATACAATATAAAGATTTGGAATATGTTCATTCGCTTATCTGTAAGGGGTGAATTATGGAACGAGAAATATTGCTTAATATTATTAAAATGAAATCCTCAACAGAGCAACCATTTGAAATGAATGTTGATGGTTCAAGTATGTTGCCTGTAATATTACCGACGGATTCCGTATTAGTTTTAAAAAGCAAAGAATATGCAATAGGTGATATTCTCTTGTTCCTTTATGAAGATCATCATATACTGATCCATAGATTATTAAAAATAATTAATGGAAATTATTGCTGTAAAGGGGATAATTCGTTTCGATTAGAAACTGTTAAATATAGTGATATATTGGGGGGAATAATTGCGATAAAGCGTCAAGGTATATTGATTGATTTGCCATCAATACCTCAAAAGTATTTAAATATGTCATATTTGATATATCGAGAATTTATAAAAAGCAGATTTAATGTTGAACAGACAAAAAACACTCCTATTTACAATACATACAAAGAAGAATATTTAAAAGGTGGTAACAATATATGAACATAACTCTAAAAAGCATTGTTTCCGTCTTAAAATACAAAGAGTGTTTAACCCTGTTTAATTTGTTATCAGAGTTTAATTATGCTCATGTTAAGGGAGAAGCTTTATCAATACAAGCCTACGGGAAAACAAGTATGCGCCCTTTTTCAGATTTAGACATACTATTGTCAAGAGGAAATTTAAAGGAAGTCGAGGGGATTCTATTAAGCAACGGCTTTTGTACTGCGAATATAACGCGTAATGATAAAATACTGTTGATTTCAAGTTCTCATCAAGCAATGCCATACAAAAAATGTATAAACGATATTATAATTGAGATTGACCTAAACATTGACATCTTCTGGGGCGAATATACTGGAAAGCATA
>CAZADN010000335.1:0-1911 GCA_964483895.1 uncultured Legionellaceae bacterium | reverse complement strand
AAAAGGAGAGTAGCTCAATAGGTAGAGCGTTAGCCTTCAAAGTTATAGGTTTGGGGTTCAAGTCCCTACTCTCTTGTTAATTAAATATGAGACAACTCTCGCTTGCGAGGGGGGCTTTGTTTTACAAAGCAAAATATATAAAAATGAACTTTGAGAATGTGCTATTTTATTATTCACATTAAGAGATAATAGAGTCCCAAGGCTCTATATCTTTGATTTTAAAAGACAATATTCATTAAAATGAATTGAATATCTTCTAATTTATTATTAATTTTAGCATTAACACCTATAATAGGAATAGTAATTATAATGGGGTTAGTATCTGGGCGCAGTGCTTCTTCACAAAATAATTCTTATTTAGATAAAGAGGTTGCTTTAATTGTATCATTAATAACTTTTTGAATTTCTATTTGAATTTGAATTAAGTTTGATAATGGAAATCCCGATTTTCAAATGGTACAAAAATTAGATTGAATGCCATTAAGTGGTACATCTTTTTTATTAGGTATAGATGGGATTTCTCTATTTTTTATTTTATTAACGACATTATTAATTCCTATTTGTATTTTATCTAGTTGGGAATCCGTAAAACACATGAGTAAAGAATTTGTGATTTCATTACTATTATTAGAAAGTTTATTAATAATAGTATTCTTAGTATTAGATTTAATCTCTTTTTATATTTTTTTTGAGGGTACATTAATACCAATGATATTAATTATAGCAGTATGAGGATCTAGAAAAGAAAAAATTCAAGCTACATATTATTTATTTATTTATACATTAATAGGGTCTGTATTTATGTTATTAGGTATATTTTATATCTATTACGAGATAGGAACAACCGATTATCAGGTTTTATTAAATTCTATTATACCAAATAGTACTCAAAAATGATTATGATTAGCTTTTTTTGCTTCTTTTGCTGTGAAAATACCTATGGTTCCATTTCATATCTGATTACCACAGGCTCATACAGAAGCACATTTAAGTGGGTCAATTGCATTAGCAGGAATTTTATTAAAATTAGGTGGTTATGGATTTTTACGATTTTCATTACCATTGTTTCCTAGTGCTAGTGTTTATTTTACTCCATTAATTTTTGTATTAAGTAGTATTGCTATTATTTATGCTAGTTTAACTACTTTAAGACAAATAGATTTAAAACGTATTATTGCTTATAGTTCAGTAAGTCATATGGGACTTGTTACTTTAGCTATTTTTACTCAACAACATATAGGGATAGAAGCAAGTATATTTTTAATGTTAGCCCATGGTATTACTAGTTCAGCTTTATTTATATGTGTAACTGTGCTTTATGATAAATTTCATTCTCGTATTATTAAATATTATAGAGGAATTGCTACAACAATGCCATTATTTGCCATTATATTTTCTGTATTTTCTTTAGCTAATTTAGGGTTACCATTAACGGCAAATTTTGTTGGAGAGTTTTTAGTATTATTGTCTACTTATCAAATAAACTCTTTTATAGCCTTTTTAGCAACAACAGGTGTAATATTTTCTGCTGCTTATAGCTTATTCTTATATAATAGAGTGTGTTTTGGGTCAGTTAGTCCATATATCGCTTATTCACCTGAAAATAGAGACATTAAAAGAAGAGAATTTTATGTATTTATTCCATTAGTTTTTTTAGTTATATTTTTAGGAGTATATCCTGATTTAATTTTAAATCCACTTCATATTAGTGTTCAAAACTTAATTATTAGAATTTAATTGAATTTGAGTCTAAGGCTCTTCGGTTAAAATAGGCCGGGCCTTTATTTAAATAGCATTCCCCGCAAACTTGCGGGGAATTACTTTACAACAAATCAAAATTTAGAATCCTCAAATTTGAGGGCGATTAGCTCAATTGGTAGAGTGTCTGGTTTGCAGTCAGATGGTTTAGGG
>CAZADN010000334.1:0-1917 GCA_964483895.1 uncultured Legionellaceae bacterium | reverse complement strand
AAGATACTCTACATTCTTTAATTAGGCGCTACCACCTCCATTTACATCGAATTTAATTGTTATTATGCATAAAACTTCAAGTAAAATTGGGTGTATTAATATTATCATTACAAAGTATTGTATGTCAACAAGCTGTATTACGACAACAGGAAAAAAATTTTAAACCCATTATATCTTTATAATG
Organism: uncultured Legionellaceae bacterium; assembly: GCA_964483895.1. Lineage (GTDB taxonomy): Bacteria > Pseudomonadota > Gammaproteobacteria > Legionellales > Legionellaceae > 2-12-FULL-35-11. Next base: position 1,733 of record CAZADN010000334.1, on the reverse strand, counting down.
TACCTCTTCGGAAATTAATGGATTACCAAAACATGCCAATAAAAAAGATTTGAAGACACTATATGAAAAAGCACTCTAAATGATCGATAAGTAATTCTAATATATAGTTGATTAAAATAATAAACATTAAAGTTCGACACGCAACTGACGATATAAAAAGTATGGCATATGATGAAAAATATAGGGCGCAAGCGGTGGCATACAAAGATAATGGACATACTTTTGCCGAACTTAAAAAAGACTTTAAGATATGCAATTATACCTACTATAAGTGGGTAGCCCTCAAAGAACAATATGGGGTATACAAACCCGAAAAAGAAAAGACGAGCCGGTCGTGTAAAATCGTAACGGAGCAGTTAAAACAGGCTGTTGAGGAGAAGCCTGACGCTTATTTATACGAACTTGCAGAGCCTTTTAATTGCACGCCGCAAGCAGTGTTTTATGCTCTGGAAAAACTTGAAATCACATATAAAAAAAGACGTTTACCTACTAGGAAAAATCAGAAAAAGAGCGAGAGGAATTTGCAGAAGAACTCTCAAAAATTCCCGAAGATACGGTAGTTTACGTTGATGAAACTTGGTTTGACATGTATCTTCAAAGAGAGTACGGACGTGCTGCGAAAGGTAAAAAGGTTGAGGATATAAAACGCGGAAGACGGTTTTCTCGAACCAATATCATCGGAGGTCTTTGCTCTGGTCAATATCTTGGAAATGAGTGTTACAGTCACTCGACAAATGGAGAGTTTTTCTTACATTGGTTTGAGAAAAACTTGTTGCCCGAAGTACCGCATGGGTACACAATTATTATGGATAACGCTACTTTTCACCCCAAAGAAAAATTGAAAATGCTTGCCGAACTTGTAGGTGTCAAGCTTCTTTTTTTGCCGCCATATTCTCCTGACTTAAACCCCATTGAGAAATCGTGGGCTAATTTGAAGTGTTGGCTTAGAGATAATCTCTCGTCTTTTTTATCGTTCGACTTCGCTGTTTCTAATTATTTTTGCTATTGAATATTTAATGTTATTTAATTTAATGCACTATAATAGCCGGTCTCAACTAAATTATTGTACGATCTGAAAATTCTAATAGACTTCTTTAGTAACAAATGAAGTAAGTTCAAAATTATAAGAACCAGCAATTAAATTGATTCTAAGAGCAAAGTGCTTTCTACGATTTCTGTACTTGTCAGCAATTATTTAAAAGCGTTTTATCGAACCAATTACATGTTCGTTTAAAACCCTGCCACAAAAAATAGTTTTACTGAATATCTTATCAATTTTTGATAATGGATGTTTTTTAATTTTTTCCTTGGGAAGTTGTGAATTTTGATGCATCTTTAAAATATCAGTATGTCCAGTATCCACAAGGGTTTGGTAGTTGCTTTTATATGTAAGCCTAATTCTTTGTACAACCTAAAATCATCTTTTTTCCTATGACTGAAATCTGTATAGATAATTTGTCTACTAAGTTTATCAACAACAACTTCTGTTTTTAATGTGTATCTTTTCTTTTTGCCCGAATAGTATTTTTTTGTTTTTTTATAGGCGCTTAATTGGTTTTTCTGTATCATCAATCAGAATAACATCATATTCAACATCTGCTCCATAAAAGGCTTTTCGTCCATGCAAGATAAATTCTCTGGACTTCATAAGCGTATCTCCAACCCAATGAATTGTTTTATATTCACTTGACTCCCCGATACACCATAATTATTTGCAATGTGAAAATATGTCC
>CAZADN010000333.1:0-1927 GCA_964483895.1 uncultured Legionellaceae bacterium | reverse complement strand
GAAATAAACGTCTAATTTCAGCTAAGGCATTCAAATCAACCATCGCAAGATGGTAAATATGTGTGGCGCTCTCCCTGGCTTCTACTACTATGTTGTAGGTCTTCGCGAAAGAATAAGGGATAGAAGAAGGGGAGGATGAGACCATTTTCAATCACTTCGTCGTCATAATAGTAGGAGTAAAAGGAACAGGCAATTGTACTTGGTTTAAGGGTGGCAATACAGTTTGCTGATCACTTTGTACGAAGGTTTCTTGAGAACGTACAAATTCAAGTTCTTCTTGTCTGACTGGATTATAATATTTAGAACTGGTTATCTGCACCGCATCATTAGGATTACGTAAAATAATGGGTCTAATAAATACCATTAACATCCGTTTTTCCCGATTCCTTAAATTACGTTGAAAAATGCGACCAATGCCGGGAATATGTTTTAAAATAGGGAGGCTGGTCTCATCATTTGCCAAGCTGTCTTGAGCCAGTCCTCCTAAAACCACGACATCTCCACTTTGAATATGAACCGATGTGACGATACTGCTAATTTTAAAAGTAGGATTATCATTATTATTTACCGTGGAAGGATCTAACGTATCGTTACCTTCATCAATTTGTAATTGTATGCCGCCCGCACGTGTAATCTGTGGTCTGACATACAAATGCAAAGCCACATTGACTCGATTAAACGTCGTATACGGACTCGCAGTGGTGGTGCCCCCTGCGTTATTAGGATAGCTGGTTGAGGCAACGGATACCTGCTTTCCTACCAAAATTTTAGCTTGACGATTATCTAATACAACCACTGAGGGAGTGGATAGAACATTCGCACGTTGCTCGCGCTCCAATGCATACACCTGAGCTTGTAAATCATTGACTGACGTTTTTGAATTTAAAATAGCAAAACCAGGTCTGAAGTTGGCAGGATTTTTACCCTGACCTAAACTACCCCACTCTATGCCTAAATTATTCACATCACTCTCATCAATTTCAGCCACCATGGCTTCAATCAGTAATTGAGCAGGCCGTATATCTAACTGCGCAATCACTGATTTTAAGATACGAATAACTCTACTTGGCGCATTAATAATAATTGAATTGGTATTCGGCTCAGCGATAAGTTGAACGGTTGGTTTAGAGCTACCTTCGTTTTGATTATTTGTGCCTGTGGTATTGGGTAAGGCGGCCGGATTGGCTAAGGGGACTGGTGTGGGTGCAGCAGGTGGCGTGGCTTGAGTACCATTAGGCCCCATCGCAATACTGGTATTTGGATTGGTGATGTCTAAAGCAGGGTGGGTGATGGTACCAATTGTTGTACCAATCGTCCCACTAAAATTGGCTGCGGCGACCCCCGCTAAGATGGGGACTAAATCTTCTGCGCGCAAATAGTTAAGATAAACCACTTGGGTATTATTGCTGGCGGAATTACTTGATTGATGGTCAAGTTTACTGATAATTACCCTTAAGCGTAAGCGATCTGTTTTTGTGCCATTCAGTAAAATGGCATTATTTCTATCGTCCACAGCCAGTGAAATCGGTGTTTGACTGGTTGAGCCTGTTGTTTTAATTAAATCTTTAAGGGTATTGGCGATATCCATTGCAATAGCGCTGTGGAGTTGGACAACATCAATACCATTGATAGAAGAGGTATCAACTTGTTGGATAATACGTGCAAGTTGCCTGATGTTGTCGGCTCTGCCAGATAATATCAACATATTAGAAGGAGAATATGCTGAAACGTAACTCCATTGAGGCATCAAGGGACGTAAGACAGGTACCAGTTGTTCAGCAGGGACATAGTGGACGGGTACCACTGAAATCATCATGTCATCCCCGTGAAACTTAGGATTAAAGGGATTAAACACTTCCGGTGATAAGGTTTTTGCTTCCATGTTGGGTACAATTTTAATTCCACCTTCTGATGGAATTGCGGCATA
>CAZADN010000332.1:0-1944 GCA_964483895.1 uncultured Legionellaceae bacterium | reverse complement strand
GATAGAAATCCTAGCGTTATTTTTTGGATTGGTACATGTACCACTGAAATAATTAAAATGGATCTTGAAGGAATTGCACCTAGATTAGAAGCTGAGTTAGGAGTGCCCATCGTTGTTGCACGTGCAAATGGGTTAGATTATGCTTTTACCCAAGGTGAAGACACTGTTTTATCTGCTTTAGCACAATCTTTGGGTTTAAGATCAACAACTAATGAAGTGCAAAATGATGCAACAAATTCTAATCAATTAATTATATTTGGTTCAGTTCCAACTTCAGTTGTACAAGAATTAAGTAATGAACTGCTTACTTTTGGCATAAAAATTGCTGGTTGGTTGCCATCAAGCAGATATACAGAGCTTCCACAATTAAAAGAAAAAGATTTTGTATGTGGTGTAAATCCATATTTAAGCCGAACTGCTACTACATTAATGCGACGTAGAAAATGTCAATTAATTGCAGCTCCTTTTCCAATTGGTCCTGATGGCACAAGGATTTGGATCGAAAAAATATGTAATGTTTTTAATGTCCCATTTTATGGTTTAAAAGAAAAAGAAGATTATAGCTGGAAAATGTTACAAAAATACACTAATTTTTTAAAAGGAAAATCAGTATTTTTTATGGGTGATAACTTATTAGAAATTTCATTAGCTAGATTTTTTATAAAATGTGGCATGGTTGTATATGAAATAGGAATACCTTACTTAGATAAGCGTTATCAATCAGCTGAATTACAACTATTAGAAAAAACATGTGCTGAATTGGGAACATTTTTGCCTGTTGTAGTCGAAAAACCAGATAATTACAATCAACTTGATAGAATCTTAGATTTATCACCAGATTTAGTTATTACTGGTATGGCACATGCAAATCCGCTAGAAGCACGTGGTATAAATACAAAATGGTCAGTAGAATTTACATTTTCTCAAATTCATGGTTTTACAAATGCAAAAAATATCCTAGAACTTATATGTAAACCTTTACAACGACAAACAACATTTGAAGAACTAGGTTGGAAAAACTACAATTTACTTGTTTAAAAAGTTTTTAACCCGTAAGATTAATAAAAAAAGCGTAAAATAAAATTATATAACTTCAAAACCTGATAACAGCTTTGTAGAAACTCCTGTTATCCCCCCCTCATCATACACGAAATAAAAATCCTTTGCAAAGTAGATAAACGCTTATCATGCCTGATCTATTATCCTAGGAAGTTTATTTCCCTATTTTTCTAGTACTCATTATGACTGCAACATTAGAAAGAAGAGAAAGTACTAGCTTATGGGAGCGCTTCTGCTCTTGGATTACTAGCACAGAAAACCGTCTATACATTGGTTGGTTTGGTGTTTTAATGATCCCTACATTATTAACAGCTACAAGCTGTTTCATCATCGCTTTCATCGCTGCTCCGCCAGTAGATATCGATGGTATCCGTGAACCAGTTGCTGGATCACTTTTATATGGAAACAACATCATTACAGGTGCTGTAATTCCTAGTTCAAACGCTATTGGTATTCACTTCTACCCAGTTTGGGAAGCTGCGTCTTTAGACGAGTGGTTATACAACGGTGGTCCTTACCAACTAGTAGTTTTACACTTCTTATTAGGTGTATCTTGCTGGATGGGACGTGAATGGGAACTTAGCTACCGTTTAGGTATGCGTCCTTGGATCTTCGTAGCTTTCTCTGCTCCAGTAGCAGCAGCATCAGCAGTATTCTTAGTATACCCAATCGGACAAGGAAGCTTCTCTGATGGTATGCCTTTAGGTATTTCTGGTACATTCAACTTTATGCTAGTATTCCAAGCAGAACATAACATTTTAATGCACCCATTCCATATGGCTGGTGTTGCAGGTGTATTCGGTGGATCTTTATTCAGCGCTATGCACGGTTCTCTTGTAACTTCTAGCTTAATCCGTGAAACAGAAGACGGTGTATCTGCTAACT
>CAZADN010000331.1:0-1963 GCA_964483895.1 uncultured Legionellaceae bacterium | reverse complement strand
CCAACAACTATCTGAACAAATGGCTTGTCGCTTTGATGTTGTGGGAGTTAAACCTTTACCACAAAAAATAGGGAGTATTTCCAAACTGGACTCTGCTCAAGTAGAATGGATAAAAAACGCATTCTCTAGGTAAGCTATGAATCTATTAACACGAATTAAGACCCATTTTTCTGAAAGCATACGCACAAAAACGGATGCCGCAGAAACTCTACCTGAAATTATTTTGGCAGCCAGTCAATTATTTGTTAAGTGTTTCCTGAATAATAATAAAATTTTGGTTTGTGGCAATGGCGGTTCGGCAGCTGATTCACAACATTTTGCTTCCGAGATGATTAACCGCTTTGAAATCGAACGTCCCAGTCTACCTGCAATCGCCTTAACTACCGATACTTCAACGATCACCTCTATTGCAAATGACTATAGCTATAGCGAAATTTTTGCTAAACAGATCAGAGCTTTAGGACAAGCAGGAGATATTTTATTTATTATTTCAACTAGCGGTAACTCAGAAAATATATTAAAAGCCTGCGAAGCCGCTCAAAGCAGAGATCTAAAAATTATTGCTCTTACTGGGAAAGAAGGAGGAGCTTTAGCAGGATTATTAAGCTCCACTGATATTGAAATTCGCGTGCAAGGTACATCGACAGCGCGCATACAAGAAACACACCTATTAATCATCCATTGCTTATGCGATTTAATTGATAAGCAGTTGTTTGGTTAATTTTATAGTTAAAAAATAATTCCTATATTGACTATATCTCTATATGAACCTATTCCGACATTTTGTTTAGCTGGTATCTGCCCATACACTACTAGATTTTGCTTCAGACCATTACCCACTCCAAAATGCGCATCAACTCCAACAACATTACCCCAATTTACCGTATGTGTTGGGTTTTGAGTTAAAAGATATTTAATGGATGAATGCTCTGGTCCAGACATCCTACGTAATCTTGTCGTCGCTCCATAATTTGCACCTTGATCAAGTGTAACGTAATAAGGTGTATTTAAGGTACATAGCACCTTGAGACGTGCTGTTGAATTAGTTGGAATCGACGAATTAGGATTATATAAACCAAATACTAAGGGTGTAGCACGAATAATACACCCACCCACGACATTCACCGAAACCAACATTGAAGTATCATCACCACCGATTGCCGAAAATCCTGGACTTGTACTTATTACCAATAACGAACCCACACATAAATTAAATAACCAACGCATGATTAACCCCCTTCTGTCCATCAGATGGCCAGTATTCCAGAAAATTAATCCATTTATTTACTGTAAAATTAAAGGAAGAAACTAAAAAATATTACAATTTTTATAATTTGATTCGAATAAGTGCAAAAAATATCCATTTCATGCTTTTTTGGAATATTGTTAGCCCACTTCCCCTATTAAGCCTAATAGAGGAATGACTTATTATCCAGAAAACTTGCATGAAGGATTCAATAGGTGACTGTTACTAAAACCGCGTCTGTATAAGTACCGGTATTGACAAATTGCGAAACAGGAATTCGGCCAAAAACCGTATAATTTCTGGTAGTTGACAAACCTATTGAGGTATAGGAGTCACTTACTGTCACTGTACCTCCAGTTGCATCACCCCAAATCGAAGTAAATGCCCCAGTAGTATATAAATTATAATTTAAATGTACGCCTAGCAGATTCATGAACCGTGGTGTGTAAGTTGTACTATTACCCTTAGCCATACTAATCACATAGGCAGCGCTAAATATTACTAGCGCAGAACACGTAACTGCCACATTGCCATTAGCCGTTTTTTGAGCTGTAGGGACATAAGTACCAAACGTGACTGCTGTGGTTGCAACTGAACATGAACAACCAAGTCCAGCACAGGTAGCATAAACAGCAGGACTATAAAAATTATTGAAAAATAAAATAATCAACAACCAATATCGTTTAGTTTTTTTTAATAACACTGCACATCTCCTAA
>CAZADN010000330.1:0-1985 GCA_964483895.1 uncultured Legionellaceae bacterium | reverse complement strand
AAGATGCGCATCTTAACATTATAAATAGAAGCTTATTTTAAACTTTGTACTAAGGTGGGCTAAATTTTAGCAAAGTTGAGCCAGTAAATCAACAAAATAGAAAACTCTGGGGGTGATTTTTTCCGTGGTTATCCGTTCGGCCTGAGACTACGTAGCCCGGATGAAGCAGAGCGTAATCCGGGAATGCCCTTAACTATGATTTTGGATTATTGCATTTAGCCCGTAGTTTTCTTGGTTTGGTGGAGTAAACCAATAATCATGAGAATTTGTGATTTCAAACCCTAAGTTTTGATAAAGTTTTAGTGCACCATCATTACTTGTTTCTACATCAAGCACGATATTAGTTTTGTTTCTTAAAAGACAATGATTGATACAATGCTTGATTAGTGAGGTGCCAAAACCTTGGGAACGACAATCTGGATGGATGCCTATATCTGTAAGGCGCACTTTATCTGACTCTGTGAAAATATGTGCTTTACCAATTACTTTATTATCAACTGTTAACACAAATATTTCACAGTTATGAGTTTTCAGAAGACTATGAAATAAAGCCTCAGGCTCGGCTTTTTTATTAGGAAATGCAAAATTATCTATTATGCAAAGATCAGGAATATCTTCAGTAGTTGCAAAACGAATTTTTGCAGGTTTTGCTTTAATAGTTGATTGGTTTTTTAATCTATACTGCATATGATATTCGCTATTTCGATAAGTCAGACCGAGTTCTTTAAACCAAGCATCATGAATTTTTGGTGGGGTTGAAAATATTAATTTATTTATATATTCACTTTGCATTATAGGGATAATAGTTTCTAAGAGTTGCGTCGCGATTCTTTTACGACGTAGCTTAGGGTCAACCATTAAAGTAACTTCACAAGCATCTTCAAAAAAGAAAAAACTACGTAAATAGCCCGCTAGTTGATTATTTTGATAATATAAAATATTACATGGAATAGGATGTCTTTTTTCAATCAAATGTTTGTAAATAGGAATAGTATTACCATCGTGCTGCTTGCATTTCAGAAGCAGGCGCTCGATATCTTCTAATTGACTAACTGATAATTCATTTAAGCAAGTTAACATAGTTTTAAGTATTATAAAAAATAATGCAAGGGTATTATATTGTTAAGTATAGCGCAACTGAGAAAATAATGTTTGTTAGTGAAAAAGTTAAAAAAAAGCCTTAAGCTTTTGGGCTTAAGGCTTAGTGGATGCTATTTACATTGATTACTTACTCATGGATCTTTGACGAGTATCCACATTTTCTGATTCATTAGCAACAAGCGTTTCAGTATTATTAATTACACTTGACACGTTATCTTTAGTCTCTCCCTTACCACAAGAAAAAAAGTTGTAAGAAGAAAAGTCTTTTAATGGTTTCTTAGTATGAATAGCTTGACTTGTGTGAGCTAAACCAAGTAGACCTAAAGCGCCAACAACAGATGCTACAGCTGTAAGTCCTTCTTTTAAACCAGCTACCTGGCTTAGGTTTTCTACTATTTTAGAAATAGCAAGTGGCATATGGTCTGGTGCATATAATGCTGCCAATACTGCCGCACAAGCAAGTACTACTAATAGTGATAACACTAAAAGAGCAATAGCTAGTTTACGTTGAGCAGCTTCGCGAGTATCTGCTTCAGACATTCTTGAAAGTTCTGCATTTTCTTCATTTTGTTTTACCGCTGACTCTACTACATCTAACAATTGATATTGTGACATTAAAATTCTCCAGTTTAAGTTTAAATACAGAAAACATTGTACATTATTTTTTCTCTAAGGTCAATGCTAAACCTCAATTTTTTTTGTTTTTTTGTGCTTTGTACAATTTTTTATTACATTTTTCGCGGATTTTATTATATTATTCCCGTGATTGCAATTTCTTATTTTTTGTTGGGTGTGATTTTTGGGTGGTTGCATCATAATAAACAAATTTCGTAGCAACTGTCTTGAAAAAAATTTTTATTTTTTTCAATGTTTAGCTATCGCTC
>CAZADN010000329.1:0-1995 GCA_964483895.1 uncultured Legionellaceae bacterium | reverse complement strand
TTCAGCTTAATTTTAACCGGCATACCGAAAACCGCATAGTTTTTTTGAACCTTCTTATTCGGCTTTATAATAGCAAGGAGCTTATTTTCACGAGTAGATAATGGATTAATTTGTGATAACGGGGTTTTTTCAGCATAACTGGGTGTATTTACAATAACACCATTTATCTCTTCATTATTAGGAAAAATGATAATTACTTTTCTACCCTGATAAAGATCTTCCGCATATTTTGGATCAATGAAGGCTAAAATGCGCAAATCCTTATTAGTTACTATGCTCATTAAATTTTGCCCTGCAGCGACAAACTCATCTTGATGAGTAAAAATATTCATCACTGTCCCATCGTTAGGAGCACTCAGAGAAAAATAAGTCATTTTAGTTTTTATTTGATTAATTTCATTCTCAATCTCTAGGATTTTTCGTTTAAAATTTACTTCTATTAAAGTTGCTCGTTGTAAATTCAGTTCTTCTATTTTTAGATTTAGATCTATATATGCTCTTAGAGCACTAACATAGTTTTTTCTTGCTTCCTCTAATTGCAACTCAATCAAATCTCCTTTCTTAGAATAAACTTTAAAGCGTTCATAAACTTTTTTGCTGATTTCAATATCCTCCTGATCGGTTGTTAATGCTTGAACCATTTTCTTGTTACTCATTTCGCCTAAAGAATTCATAAGCCTGATAATTCGATTTTTTTCACCTTGTAAATAGGCTAATTTTTCTTCGAGAAGTGGTGAAGCAAATTGCAATAGCTTTTGGTGAGCAACTATTTTATCACCCGTTTTAGTATTAATTTTTTTTATATAACCATTATCAGGTGCTCTAATTGTCACCGTATCGTAAACCACTAAACCAGGAAATCGAATTAGAGCATACTCATTAAATAGCTTATAAAATAAATAGAGCAATGGGATACTTAAGAGCAAAACCACAAGCATCCATTTTAGTTTAGGAGTCGCTCGCAAACCACTCCCATACTTAACTGCCAAGCCACTTGAGGGCGTGTTTCTAATCCATTTTATTCCCATAATTCTCACATTATATTATTTCGTTTTTCTAATAACCCACCAAGGTGCCATAGATGAGTCTTTATGTCCTTTAAAAAATATTTCGTTTAAAAGAAACAATGCAGCAGTAACTCTTAATAGTTGCTGATAAACTGGCATTAAAAACAGCCATCCACTGAGCTTGAAATCATATTTAGGTCGTTCGGAAACTAAAATTAAATAGAGAAGATACATAAATACTTGGGCTAAAAAATAGTACCCGTAGATAATTAGAGAAACCACCAAAAGAACGATTACATTAAATTTAACCAATAAAATCAGTGTATAAAATACAATAATAAAAGGAAGTACTATCTGATAATATAAGCCATACCAAATAAAGAACAACATACGAGTAGGCCTTAGCATGCTCGTACTGAATTTTCGCCAATGACGTCTCACTAGAATATAATATAAATCACCATCCCACCGCAGACGTTGTTTTAATAATCCTCGCAATGTTATCGGTGCAGCGGTCCAAGCGACCGCGAGAGGCTCATGAACAATTTTTAAGTAAGGATATTTATGAATATAGGCATGGAGACGAAAAGTTAAATCAAAATCTTCTGCGCTACCGTTTAACCAACCGCCAATCTGTTTTAAAAATTTAGTTCTAAATACACCAAAAGCCCCTGAAATATTATTAATAACATTAAGCTCTGTTAATCCATAACGACCTAACTGGATACCTATCATGTATTCAATTGCTTGAAGACGTGTCAGCAGAGAGTCTCTAACATTTCTGACTCTAACTGCTCCAGATACAGCGATAACATGAGGGTCACTAAAACGTGCTGCACTTTTTGCAATGGTTTGATTGTCTATTGAAGTATCGGCATCAAGCATGACCAAAACCTCCCCTTTAGCTAATTTTAATCCTAAATTCATGGAACTTGCATGCCCACCTCTGGAGGACCCTTACATTGGAAAGGATGGCAAACATATTTCT
>CAZADN010000328.1:0-1995 GCA_964483895.1 uncultured Legionellaceae bacterium | reverse complement strand
AATTTTAATGACAATATGTTCTATTTCTCAGATATATTGATTTTTATTGTGTTTGATTAGATAGATGTGATGATAGGAAATGTCGTCATGTAGACAATGTTTAAAAATCCATGCTGTTAGGGTTCCGGCAGTATATCTTAAATAGTGCTAAAATCTATATTCCTGTAAATAATCGTATCATGGTTAACTATTTCCCTAACTTTATTTTGGTAGCATAGAGTAGTTGTTTTATTAAATTCAAATTTTATTGAACCGGTGAATTAATGGTGAAATACATGTGAAAAACATAATACAATCAATACATTACAAATCACCACTAATTCACCGTACGTTTTGTCTAAATATTTTTAATAATTCATATAAAAGTTATTATAATCAGATAGTTATAAAGCATGGCGTAAGCATGCGAAAGGTGTGATATCTCTGACTTTTGATCTTATTTTATACGTTGATAGTGCTGCATATTTTCCTGATACGGTAGTTATTTTTTCTAGAGAAGCGCATTGATTTTGGTGCGTGATTGTGCCAAAAATTTTTTATTTTAATGACTTCTTGTATCTGTATCTGTATCTGTATCTGTATCTATTTGTTTTATTATTTGTTGACTTTCATAACGATCCCGCGCACGCTTAATCGCAGCATGTAATCGAGCCTCAAAAATTTCTTTAGGTGGCAGTTCAGTTAAATATTGACACACTCGGATTCCACTGTTTTCGAGCTGCAGCAGCTCTACTCTCTCTTCTGATTTTTCAGAACACATGATTATTCCAATTGGCGTATTTTCACCTGGCTGCATTTCATATTTTTCAAGCCAACGTAAATAAAGTTCTATTTGACCTTTATCGGAAGGTTTAAATCGTCCTTTCTTCAGCTCAATTGCAATAATCCTACGAAGTTTTCGATGAAAAAATAATAAATCAATTGTAAAATATTCTCCATCAACTTCAATTACTTTTTGTCGCTCTAAAAACGCAAAACCATTCCCAATGTTTAATAGAAATGCTTCGATATCGTTAATAATGGCGTCTTCCAATGACTTTTCAGTTTTATGCGACTGTCCAAACAAATTTTCCAATACATACGGATCTTGTATTATCCAATCTGTATGTAATTCATTGGTATTACGTAGCTTTTCAATTTCAGTCTGTATAATTGCTTCTGGTTTTTTTGCCAAAGCAGTTCTTTCATAAAGCATCCCATTAATTTTTTCATTTAGCTGCCTTGTACTCCATCGCTCAATACGACACATTTCCGCATAAAATTCACGTTTTAAGTGATTATCTAAACTAAGTAATGTGACAAAGTGTGTCCATTTTAAATGTGCCGCCAAACTCAAAACAATTTTTTCTTCGGTAAAATACTTGGCGAATTGAATACATCTTTCAATTACACGACGGCCAAATCCTCGACCATAATAGGTCTCTAACTTCAGAGCCAAATCTTGAATAATATTTTTACCATATTTAGCACGTTTTTCATCCAAAATATCTTGTTTTATTTTACAGCCTATATGCCAATACAAAAGCACATTGGTTTTATTTATATAGCGAAGACTATGATCTCTTGCCGCTTCAATAAGTTGGCTAATTTCCTTAAATAACTTCAGATCATCTGCTTGTTGAGTGGGAGTGGATTTAGTCATAAAAAGTCTTAATGAAATGAAGTCATAAAAACGTCTGCACACGGACGTTTTCTATGATTCAATTGCGTCTGCTTGCAGACGCATTAATTAAAATCTGGATTTATTCTACACTAAGTATTAAAAAGATCATAGACTACAATGATTGGTGATTGCTAGATTTAATGATGCGCAAAAATGTTTTAAAGAATTAAGTGAGTTGCACGAGAAAATTTTAAATTCTTAAGATTAAACGCGGATCTTCCAGAGCCAAAGTTATCCACAAGCTAATAGGTCAGGAGCAACTTCCAATTTATTGCGGATAGATACTATGTAGAAAAGAAAAAGCCGTAAGGTTATCCTTTGTCAAACCGTTT
>CAZADN010000327.1:0-2009 GCA_964483895.1 uncultured Legionellaceae bacterium | reverse complement strand
TACAATCTAACAAATAAAATGCTCTTTTTTGATAAGATTGTAATGATAAGCCAAAACCATTCCAATCTTCCAAACTATCATCAGTAAATACTTTTTCAATAACATCTAAAGATATATCTAGACGTTCTGACTCTTCTGCATCTACGGTTAACCCTATATTATATTTTTTAGCAAGAAGGGATAATTCTAAAAGTTTAGGTGTAAGCTCAGCTAAAACTCTATCTTTTTGTGCTTCAGAATAACGACAATGGAGCGCAGATAACTTTATTGAAATTCCAGGTTTATCGTACAATGTAGCATTAGGATTGGCATTTTGACCTATTTCTTCTATTGCATTTTTATAATCTTGTAGATAACGTAAAGCATCTTTATTAGTCAAAGCTGCTTCGCCTAACATATCATATGAGTATCTGTATCCACGAGCTTCTTTTTCAGCCGCTCGTTTAATCGCTTCAGCAATTGTTCGACCCATTACAAACTGTTTACTCATAATACGCATAGCTTTATTAGCTGCGATACGAACAACCCCCTCACCGCTTTTATTAATCATCCCAAACAATGCACGACTTAGTCTTGATTCCATTTTATCTGCTGATAAAACTGTTCCTGTCAAAGCTAAAGCCCAAGTTGTGGCATTAATAAAAAATGAATTACTTTGTCCTTTATGCGCTTGCCAATTAGCACCTGCAATTTTATCCTTAATCAAATCATTAATAGTTGTACTATCAGGAACCCTAAGCAATGCTTCAGCCAAACACATTAAAGCAATACCCTCATCACTAGACAAAGGATATTCAATTAAAAAAGAATCAACTCCAATGCTTTTTTGTTTATTTTTACGTACATTTTTAACTAATTCTGTTGCAATCGCTTGAATTTTATTAGAAGTCTCAGTGTCTAATTCAGCTTTAGAAATTAAATTAGTTATAACATCAATTTCTTTGGCACGATATGCAGTATTAATTTCGGCGCGAACACCAGCTGGAATTGGTAATGAACTTTTATCAAACATATATATTCCTAATTTTGATAATAAATTGGGACATTATATACAATAGATAGCCAATTAACAATCAGGAAAAATACCAAATAAGAAATGCATTACTTTGCTACTTTAAGCCTTAAAAAGATCTGATTTTTGAGGTAATTTTACACAAATGTAAATAAATGCTATAATGCTTTATTTTTACGCTGAGGACTTTGCATGAATTTTTTAGTAACGTTTCTTATGGTAACATTAATGTCATTTAATTACGCAAGTAATATTGGATATGCAAATGCACCAACCCAAATACAAAATGAGGTGCAAGCACTAACTAAAAAAGCTCCTTCTCTTAACCCTAAAGTACTAAAATTAGCATTACAAGCATACAATCAAGCTAATAATAAAGGTGTTGTTCATAAACGTATTTTAACAGTGATTGATTATTCGTTACCATCGTTTAAACAGAGAATGTGGATATTCGATTTAAATAGAAACAAACTTTTATATAATACTTACGTAGCTCATGGTAGAAATTCAGGAGCAACCACACCAAATCATTTTTCCAACAGAAACTCAAGCAAAGAAACAAGCTTAGGCACTTATGTAACTCGCGATACATACATCGGCTCAAAAGGTCTTTCTCTAAATCTTCAAGGCTTAGAAAAAGGTTTTAACGACAATGCTTACTCAAGACGCGTAGTAATACACGGAGCTTGGTATGTAGAACCAAGTTTTATCAAACAATCAGGACGCGCTGGTCGCAGTTGGGGATGCCCTTCTATCGCTAAATCTATAGCCAATCCGGTAATCAATTTACTTAAAGGCGGTTCTGTAGTATTTGCTTATTATCCAGATAAAAATTACCTAAGAAATAGTAATTTTGCCGGTTTAGCATGATATTATTGAAAGTGATTTTTATTTACCATATATTAGTGTAATATTTAACTTCGAATTTGTTGGGCTTTACAACCCAACCTTGTGTCTTAAAAATATGGTTTAATATATTCTTATTGCTGCCGTGCGG
>CAZADN010000326.1:0-2009 GCA_964483895.1 uncultured Legionellaceae bacterium | reverse complement strand
ACTACACAAAGAAAACATCTCTTCTGTTGAAAAAGAACCAACAACTTAATTACACCATTTCCGTATAATATTTGAACTATTTCCTTTAATGGATGTCAACGCATAAAACAGGAGAGAATTACCAAAAAAAGCGTGTAATTTACTTAGATTAAGTTTATCTGGAGTAAAGTTAATCTTCATCTCTTGACTACGCTCACGCATGCCAATAACGTTGCGTGATCCAAGGGTGTTTGGGCTTTGACTAAGAGATGTATCCAAAGCCAATAATTCGTAGCCTCGCCGCTTAGCGCTAATCGACTCAGCCAAGAATAAAAGATTCAAACCTTCATTGTAATATTGGTCAGTTAACTTCAGAGCTGCTTTAAAAAACTCATATCCTTTACAAAGCTCACCTAGATGAATTAAATTTAAATCAAAATTATCATGTAGAAATCCTGACGCAATAATTTCTTCTGAAGTTTTACCGCGGTATAAAAAATATATTAACCAACCTGCAAACTTTATCGGAGTATCAGAATGTTTATTGTAAATCAAAGGTAAGAGGCACAATGGGTTATTTTCTACATTTAAAGTATTTTTAAGTGTAGTTACCCATTCATTGACTGCTTCGACTTGCTCTTCGCAATACTGTGACCATAAAGCAAAGGCATATTGATTTTCCACACGAAGATTTGTATTAATTAAAGACAATACATCATAAACATTATCTGGTCTTCGCGAATTTCTATCGACTTTTTGTATTAATGCCTGCAATAACTCTTGCAAAGAGCGATTTGATTTATAAACTTTAGCATCTCTTCGCGGTATATCATTAATTGGACTAAGCACCCCTTCCAATACATGCAGAGCTTCTGTTAATGACGAGTGGGTAATTTCAGGGAATAGCGGCAGTAACTCAATTATTTTATTTCGAAAAAACACAATAGAAACCAAGCAATTAGTGTCGTTATATTGTATAACAAGACACAATTATTATCAATAATTGTATTTGGTTTACGAAAGTTTGCGAGATATATCACACAAATTGCTTTTTAATCGATACTTCAGGCGCTGTTTGATTAATAAATGTCCGCATAGCTTGATAGCATTGAATCAAATCATTACTTGTAGTTGCCTGATTAATATCATTTTCTAATTTAACTAAATCATCAAATTCAACTGCGTGAGACGTATGCTTCTTACCAAAAAAATGAGGCGCATGGCTTGATTGCAAGGTCTTTTTAATCTCTTGCATTTTTATTTGCAGTGTAAATTTAAATACGTCAAAGGAATCAGGATTAGAAATACAACGATGCCAAAAGTATTCATTTGTAAAAAATATATCTCTATTTCCCTCTGGCAAAAACTGATAAATAGCCTTAAGTAAAATAGGGCTTTTCACGGCGATATTTTGAAATACTAACGCGTGAGATTCTATCGCCCTAACCATTTCACTTGAAGAAAAGCTTGAAAGTAATTTAATAATCACTTGAGAGTCAAATTCAACTAAAATTCGACTAAGTAAATCTTTTTCAATAGCAATGTAACGATAATCCATAGGAATCAAAAGGAAATAACTTAGAAATAGATCTGGTTCAGAAATCAAAAAGTCACTAATTGCCTCTACATTTTTGCTAAATAAAGAACCAACCCAATAATCATAGCGCTCTTCTTCTCTTAGAAAATGCAACATATACAAGCGCGATTGATGAGGTAATGCTTGATGATTTATTAATCCAAGCAAATAAGATCTATCGCTAACCGACTGATAATCTGGTAACAACTCACAAAGTAATACTTCATTTTCATAATAAAGAGCATAATTAATAAATTGAGCATCAATTTCACTCTCTTTCCAATTCACCGAATACTTAGATTCTAATATATCAATTAAAACTTCTCTGTTTGAGCTACTCACTGTTCTAGCAAGACTCAATAATAAAACGTATACAAGATGTGTAGATCTATAAAACGCCTGATTTGAAGCAAACAAATTCAACAAGCCAGTAATATTCTCTCCTAACTCTAAT
>CAZADN010000325.1:0-2014 GCA_964483895.1 uncultured Legionellaceae bacterium | reverse complement strand
CTTCGGAGCTATAATTTTTTACACCTATTGCATTGATAACTTCTTCATACGATATTAATTCGTCAGCTCCTGCAAGTTCAAATAAAATTTCCTCTAATCCACTAAACTGAGGTGAATTTTCAGTTATCAAAGTGTTAAATGCGTATTGTGAATAAGCCTTCTGAGCGTCTATGATATCATCTTCTAAAATCTTATCATGCTGTCTATTAATTGCATTACTTAACGCTCCCTTCACAAGAGTAATAATATCTCTAGGTCGTGGAATAATATGTTCGGAAATATATTCAATGGTACTTTTCCCGTTTATTTTAGGACAAAAATACTTTTTCCATATATCTACATTGGCCCCCGCAGCTATCCGTTCCTCAATTACTCTAATAAGTACTTCCTTATCATCCCATATTATTTTTTTAATTGGTAATTTGTCCTTTTCAGGAGCAAATTTTGATATTTGGGTAAAAATATCATCTCTTAAAAATACAATTAAAGATAAATTAGCTTGTTTTCTCCAATAATCCTCTTTTGAGAAATCTTTTATTATGGCTTCTCCCACATTTAATAATCCGAATATAAATTTACTCATCAACTCTATGTCAGTATTATATCCCCAAGCTTTATCTAAGTTATCTACTAAAATAGCTACCTTATCCTTTTTGTTTAAATATTTACCTAATAATGATCTTAAAGCATTAATAATATTATCGTGAAGTAATTCACTTATTTTTTCTCGCTGAATATAAAGAGAATCCTCAGTTTTTGTTTCTTTTAATTTGCTTATAGCATAATCTAATCTTGCAGAAAACTCAGTTTTAATTATTGTTGAGTTTATTTCTACATACTTATAGATTTCATCTTCTTCAGGAGTTCGAATATAATGGCTTGGTTTATCTTCTAGTTTTTTATAAACACTTTTAGCCAGTTCTGTATATATTAAAAACTTCCACAAACTGTCAACAAGATAGCCTGTTTCCGCGCTAGATAATCCTTTTTTTAGAATTTCAAGGATACCTTCAATTTCATAAGCCACAGGTTTAATTACGCAAACATGATTTCGAGGGGTCTCAAATGTATCAGCCAGTTTATATAGATTAGCAGTCTTACCGCAACCTTTTCTGCCTATAAATATTGAATGATTTTCTTTTTGCGCATCAAAAAAACTTGCAGTTTCAATATAGTAATCTAATAATGACTCAACCTCATTTTCAGCTACACTATCACCTAAGTCTATTTTTTGTAATTCAGTTTGGGCTTTTATTTGGTCTTTAGTATACCTCTGTGAATCCATTTTATCAATTATACGTTTATCATTAGCACTAAACCATCTTTTAGCAATATCTTCACATTTTGTAGCCCCATCATGTTTTTCCAAAATATCTTTATAATCTAATGGTGTTTCAAATGGTTCATGCGCCAACATTAGTAGAGGAATATCAAGCCCTAGTGCTAAACCGCAAACAAAAGAAACTTTTGCATTATGAAGAATATTATTAGTCTGATCGTTCCCTAATAAATGAGCAACTACACAATTAGAAATAAAAATATTTTCTACATACCAAGAAAACGTTTGTATACTAACTTCATTTGGATCGTCAATAATCTTCTTTATACTTTTCGAGTCAATAATACGTGACAATTTAATAGAAGCATCTGTTTCAACTAAGCTTTTTAAATACAGTAAACTAGAACCATTATTTGGCATACTAGTTTGATTACTTAAAGTATCTCTAATTAAATTACGGTTACTTTTGCTAGATTCGTAACATATCAATTGGTTATAAATTGCTTTGCTGTTAATATAAGAAATATATCCAATAGTAGTAAATAAACCTAGCTGATCAAATTGGTTTTTAGCCGGTACTTTGCTATTGTCGAGAAGAATTCTAATATCTTTCTCTTTTGCAATAGCATACCCAAGTTCAAATAATACATTAAAATTAAGTGTAGTAAGTTCAGCAACAAATAAATCACATTCATCTATTGCATTGCATATAACATCAATTACGTATCTACCATG
>CAZADN010000324.1:0-2028 GCA_964483895.1 uncultured Legionellaceae bacterium | reverse complement strand
TTCTTATTGATGAAATTGGCCGTGGGACTAGTACTTATGACGGTATGGCTTTAGCTTATGCTTGTTGTGCATACTTAAGCAACGATATAAAATCCTTAAGCCTTTTCTCAACCCACTATTTCGAATTAACAGAGCTTGCCAAAGAAAATAACAGAATAAAAAATATTCATGTATCAGCAACTATGGTCAATAACAAAATTGTATTTTTATATACAATTGAACCAGGCCCAGCAAGTCAAAGCTATGGCTTAGAGGTCGCATCGCTTGCAGGATTACCAGAAAAAGTTTTACAATTAGCCAAAAATCATCTTAAGGTTAACACTAAATGAAGTATAATATTCCAGTAAGACTCAAACGTAACCGTAGCTCTGAAAATATCCGCGCCATGCTTCGCGAAACAACTTTAGATATAAACCAATTTATCTATCCTTTATTTATAAATGCAAAACTCGATTCTAAGCGTGCAATTGCCACTATGCCTGGACAATATCAATTAAGTTATAATGATATTAGTGCAGAAATAAAAGAAATATCTAAGCTAAAAATCCCAGCTGTACTGCTATTTGGCATACCTAATAACAAAGACAGCCATGGTAGTGACTCGATAAGTAACAATGGTGTAATTCAAAACACGATTAAACGAATCAAAGATGTTAATCCAAACCTTACAGTAATAGCTGATGTATGTTTATGTGAATACACTGACCACGGGCATTGTGGAGTACTTAAAGATAAGCAAATTGATAATGATGCAACTTTAGAAATATTAGCTGCGCAAGCATTAAGCTTCGCCGAAGCTGGCGCTGATTGGCTTGCGCCAAGTAGTATGACTGATGGCAAGGTATTAGCAATCCGCCAAGCCTTATATGAAAATAACTTTGAGGATAAAACTATTTTAAGTTATGCAGTAAAATATGCGTCAAATTTATACGGCCCATTTCGTGCCGCCGCAGAAGGCGCGCCGCAATTTGGAGATAGAAAAACGTATCAAATGGATCCAGCCAACAGTCGTGAAGCTTTACGTGAAGCCGAGTTAGATATAGAAGAAGGTGCAGATATACTAATGGTAAAACCAGCTACCTATTACCTTGATATAATATATAAACTTAAACAAAATTTCCCACAAATCCCACTTTGTGCATATCAAGTAAGTGGTGAATACTCAATGATTAAATTTGCAGCGCAAGCTGGAATTATTGATGAAAATAAAATAATAATCGAAAGCTTACTTGCAATAAAAAGAGCTAAAGCTGATTTAATCATTTCTTACTTCAGTAAAGATTTAGCGAAAATCCTTAATGGAGGTGCTGTGCAAGCTTAAGCAGCATTTACTTGCAAAGCCCCAAGAGTCCAATCAGCATCAAATCCTTTTGGAAAGGTTTTAAACGTTTGTTGCGAATTTATCCCATAACCGCTAGTTGTAAGGGCATAAAAAAATGAACTTATCAAACAATTTTGATTTAAATAATTATCATTTAACGAATAATTTTGCTCTTGAAAATCCCAATATTGCTTACAATAAGTCACATCTGCCTTAGCAAAAAGTTCTGGAATTGAAAACTCATCACCTGCAAACTCCAAAGGTTCTTTATGTGCAATTGTACTTATTGCACCTACTGTGTACCAAGTATTAACCATATTAGTAGCGAGTGGTAGTTTAACAATATTGCTAACTTTATTGTCAATATTTAGAGTATCCATAATTTCTTTATGACATAAACTAGCATCACCATTACCAATATCACCATTTTCAAGATGATACCCAACTGGAAAACACGCACTAGAATTTATAAATTTTTTCATAACTTCATTAGCTCCAAAACCCAAAAAACTATGGGAAAATAAAGTAAGAGCTTGTCCATGATATTTTACAGTCACGACATCTTTTGGATCTACCAACGAATAATCACTAATAGGGAACACTACCTGAGCAGAAGCTCCGCCAATTTCAATAAAACCTGGCAAGTCTTGAGCATTATCCCCAAGAGCATTATACATAGCAAGCCAACCAAACATCCCCTCTTCCAT
>CAZADN010000323.1:0-2036 GCA_964483895.1 uncultured Legionellaceae bacterium | reverse complement strand
TAAAATAGTTTTTCCAATCTCTATACATAGTTGATTCTTTGGAATAAAGCTTAATAGGCATGATACTTTGTATAATCTCCAAGAACTTAGAGGTAGCATTTGTGTGCTGACCCACTGAAATCTCAGTCTGATTTTTCAAATGATTATAGGATATAGTCCTTATTGTTACACATACGGATAAAGAAAGAACAACCATGGCTGTTAGTTGCCAACTGTAAATCGACATAATAATCAATGCTAATAGAATAACAATTCCGTCTAGGAGCGTGTTAATCGAATCTGTAGTAATTTTACTTTGAATTTCATTCATTGAATGAAATCTTGATAGAATATCTGCTTTGTGTCTTCTTTGAAAATAATCAAAGGGTAGTTTTAAAAGATGACTCATCACTCCTGAGGAGAAATATTCTGACACTCTATTTGTAAGGTACACAACGAAATGACTTCTCATGTATTCAGTAAAAGTATGGCAAAACGTCAAAACAATAAACCCTGTTGCGATAACATATAAATTATTTAGACTATTATTACCGGCAACATTATCAGTTATATATTGTAAAAAGAGGGGGTTTAGTAAAATAAATATCTCTATTGCTAAAGATAAAAGCAATAAAACAAACAAACTATTTTTTAATCCATTTATATGTTTAAAAATATCTACAATACCCAATGTATTAGTGGACTTAATCACTGAAAAATCCTCTGATTTCTCTACTTCTAACACGATACCCGTAAAAGAACTTGATAACTCACTCAATAAAACTTTTCTTCTTCCTATAGCAGGATCGTGAATGATAGCATGCTTAGAACCAACAGACTTTAGCACAACAAAATGATTCATATTCCAATGCAAGATAGCAGGACATTGAACATGTTTTAGCTCTTCAATATCTACTCGTATAGCCCTAGCATTCAATTTTAATTCATCTAAAATTAGCATTAAATCTAACATGGTTGAGCCATTAATAGACGGTTCATCCAGTTTTCTCAAGGAATATAGATCGATAATATGGCCATGATAATTACTAATCATTGCTATGCATGTATGACCACACTCTGACATTTGCACTTGCTTTATTATGGGTAGCTTGCCTTTTTTATTCTCAAATAATCCAAACGCCATCTCAATCATGAAAAGGTATCTCCGTAGTAGCTATAAATTGGATCTAAAATCCACTGCCATATTTTCTTTTTATCACCCGTGATAACTGCAGTAAGAGTCATTCCATGACTTAAGTTAGATTTTTTTCCATATAAATTGATATACGGTGTTTCTAATTCAGCCTTAACTTTATAATAAGGTTGTCCCACTTTAATGGGTTTATCTTCCTTATCATCAGTTAAAACAGTTAAATTAATTTCCTTTATTGACGCTTTATAAACTCCAAAGCGTTGAGCAGGATAGGCGTCATATTTAATCGAGACAGATTGGCCTTTTTTTAAAAATCCAATATCTTGTGAAGGGATATATAATCTTGCTATTAATTTTGAATTATCAGGAATTATGTGCACTAAGGTCTTTGACTGCTCTACAGAATGACCTGATTTATAAAAAATATTTGTAATAATGCCATTTATAGGTGATTTGATTAATTGATACTGACTTTGTTTGTATTTAATGAGCTCTAAATCAACCAAATTGATTTTATTGGTTATTTCTAACAATTCAGATTCAGTACTCTGCAACGCAGATCTAGATATATAGTGTTTCTCGTAAAGGGTAGACACTGACTGATAGTGGTCTTTTTTTAATTGATATTCTCGTTTTAAATTTTTTATTCTTTGATTAAGATTATCAATGAATCCCTTGGTTTTTACATGTTCCCTATTAGAAATAACAAATAATGTATCCCCTTTTTTTACCCTTTCTCCCTCCTCAACTTTGGATTGCAGTATTACTCCACCAAGATCTGAATGAACCGTTACCATACCGCTCTCAGTATCCAAGAAACCTCGGGCAAAAGTTTTTTCGGATATTTGAGCAAAAAATAAAAACAAAATAATGGTTATAATAATAAGAAAAGAAAAAACGCTGA
>CAZADN010000322.1:0-2037 GCA_964483895.1 uncultured Legionellaceae bacterium | reverse complement strand
ACCTAATTCGCCTGTTAAATGAAGCTCAAATGCGCCTGAAAGCTTTGCTACACTTGTAGCGTCTGGCAAATAAACATAAAATACGTCGTCAATATTGTAGAATTTAAGGTCAGGGTTATCAGCTTGAAGAGCAGTTTCTAAATCTCCCACAGGAAGAACCTCGGAAATTGCCTTTAATCTGGATGGAGTGTAGAACCATTCAACACCTGACTCAATAACGCCATCAAGCTCAAGTTTAGCAGCTAAAGCACCGCCGTCTGCTACGTAATCAACAGAATCAGCTATAGTAAGGTCATCAAAGGTTTTAATATCTTCAAATAAATCGCTGTTATCACCCTTAAAGTTGACCAATGCTTCTGCAGGCGTAGGGATTTGAGGATAGGTCGGATCGTCATTTTCATCAGGGTCTCCGTCTGGGCCCAAACTCAAATATCCAATTATTTGTGGTGTTAACTGCACAAGTGCACCGCCAGTTGATTTGTTAGTTAAAGTTATTACTTCACTAGAATTCCCTGAATTTAACAAAGGAATAACATCACCTGGGTATGGACGTTCAACAACGTCTATCTGATCCTCCAACTTAACTGCCACATGCCCAGCCTGAACAGAAATTGCACCGCCTTTTGCAGTGCTTGTAAACCAAGCATATGTACTAGCCACAATAAGGGTCACTACCATCAACAACGATACAGCAACCAATGTTAATTTTTTCTTTGCCTTCATAAATAAATCCTCCTTAAAATTTTTCGCTTTTAGCGTTAATATAGCTTCGAGAATGCCCATCAAAGCTTATGTTAATTATAAATAGAAGTGCATATGGGAAATATCGAAAGCTTACATAGATCATTATAACTTATCTCGGTATCAACTTTTGCACATTTTAATTATAAAAATTACAAAATTTTGTATTTTTGTAATTTTTATGCTAAATATAATGTAAGTTAGACGTAGTCGAATGCGCCGCGCAAGCAACGTAAATCGCACAGCACCGGTGAGTGCTAAAGTAATACTGAAAAGATGAAAATATCCCCTTACACATGAAAGGTAAGGGGATATGATAGTTATTACTTAATGAACTCTTCTCCTGTTTCGCTGTCAACTATCTTAGTGCCTGATGGAACTAAATCCCAAACCTGAGTATTATAGTTGCCTAGTTTGCTACGATTGATTAATACAGTGAAATTGTTAACATTAAATTTAACGCCTGGATTATTAGACATAACAGAATATGTAGATTCATAAACCATATCTCTAAGGTCTATAGTAGAATTGTTGATATTGCAAACGCCTTTTTTAACATTAACATTCCATGCAGGTACCACTTGCATTCTAATGACGCCTCTAACTAGCTCTAAGCCGTTAAAGTTAACTGTGCCTATATCTCCATCAGCATTTTTTGGGTTAAAATATATCATGCCAGCATAGTCACCGCCGTAAACATCCGACCTTGCTTCAATTATAACATTATTAAGCGTAAAATCCTTACCAAAGACTTCAATTGCTTTTTGGGCTCTACCAGATCCACCAATTGTGCCTTAAGCATTAAAAGGTCTTGGTTGAATAATTATATCTTCAAATGTAACGCCATTTCCGTAAACTGTAATAAAATCCTGATCTCCTAAGTAACCCGGGGTAGGATGACTGAAATCTGAACTAGTTAATATAGCGCCATTACCAATAATTTTAACATTATCTTCTTTTATTGAAAAGAAATAGTTACCAGCACCTATAGGCATATCATAAACAACTTGATCTGCTAACTCTATAACCTGACCTGATGTAATACCTTCTAAAGTTTCTTGCAAAAGTTTACCGTTAGCCTTACTGTCTTTCATATCTTCAAGTTCTACATAACTAATACCTTTAACAACTATATCTGCCACCTTTGAACCAAATACATCATTTATAGCTTCATAGCTTGATGCCCTGCTACCAGGAACGAATTCTTTAGTATCAGGATCAATTCCAAATGTGACAACATCTGGCAAAGCTTCAAGGTTACATTGAACTGCCTCTGCCTTAAAGCTTACAATAAAT
>CAZADN010000321.1:0-2051 GCA_964483895.1 uncultured Legionellaceae bacterium | reverse complement strand
TGCTTGTTGATTTCTCTATCAAATCAATGCAATTCATCATTAACGCACTTTCTTGGCTATCTTTAATTGCCCCTTGGGAAAAGGACATTGAACCCACTCGTTCTAACGAGTTGTTATTCTTATTAATAAATCCCATTATACATGTCCCTTACACCAAAAAATCTTGATGTTTATAGGGAACATAAGCTAAACTAATCAGTGGATGGATCCAAAAATTCCGATGAAATTTCTAATTTTCTTGAGTATTTTTGGTGTTTAGCTTTGTTCCGAGCTAATGTTTTCCCGCCATGATTGGTCTGCGAAACCGGTCATGGCATCTAGTCTACTAAATTCCTCTTCTCTCTCTCTTTTTCTCATTAATTAATTGATTGAATAAATTTATATTCTCATCTAAATAAGAATATTATCTCAACAGAACTTGTTATGTCAATGGTGTTGATTTAGTTCCTAAATAGAACTAATATAGTTTTTCGTCACAGCCATTTTAATTAAAAAATGGTGTAATCAAGCAACAATTGTTTATTAATTAATCAAATAATAACGGGAAACCATGATGGCAGAAGCAATTATTGATATAGATGTTAATGACAGAATAAAAAAAATAAGAGACTCTTATTTGTTAAGGCAATTTGATATTTCTGAAATAACTGGATATTCAGTAAATACCATAAAAAAATGGATGATGGGTAAGGAGCAAAAGCATTATACTAAAGCCCCAGTACAAGCACTTAAATTATTAGAATCGTGGGTTGAAAATGGATGTCATTTGGGGTTAGAAGATAAACAAGATCAACTTAAATTAGCTGAAGTATGGGCTGTTATCAATAATAAGGGTGGAGTAGGGAAAACAACCCAAGCATTTAATTTTTCACTTATTAAAGCAAATATTCACAAAGAAAAAACTTTGGCTATCGATCTTGATCCCCAAGGACATTTAAGTTTGTCTTTAGTAAAATCACCTGTGAATATTGGTCTATCTACAAGTGATTTATTATTAGGGAAAGATGGAGTCCCATTTAAGTACAACGATAATCTTGATGTTATTGCAACTGGAAAAGAATTAAGAGGTGTACTGGATGCAATACCACCACAGGATTTGTTATTTAGATTAAAAGAAAAAATCCAAGTTTTAAGATCTAAATATGATGTGATAATTTGCGATGGAGTACCCACTGATTCGCCTTGGTTTGATGCAATATTAGCTGCTTCAACCAAAATTATAATGCCATTCACTATAGATTTATATGATAGTTGGGGTATGCAAGACGTATTTGACAAAGTAGAACTTTTAAAAATGCGAAAAGTCGCGGATGATTTAAAGGTTGCTGCTATCGTGGGAAATGCCATGTCAAAACCTATGGCGGTTTTTGATAGCTCAATTATCAGTGCATTAAAAGAAACTTATCCTAATGAATTTTGTCCGATAGTGATTTATAAAAGTGTAAAAATAAAAGAGTGTAAAAGTCCTGCTATTTCTAAGTCAATCGTTGAATATGAACCAACTTCCACGGTAGCTACAGAGTATTTAGCGGTAGTTAATTTTATTTCAAATGCATAAGGATTTAATAATGAAAATAGATATGAGAAAACAGGCTGCCTTAGATTCTTTAATCAAAGATAACGCAATAGATTGGAAGAATTTGGCAAACAAAGAAATAGAAGATAATAAAAACTTGAAGGCGCAGATCCACTCGTTAGAAAAAGAGTTGGCAAATGAGGATAATTTTAAAATTATAGAAATTGATCCTAAAAAATGTAGGAACTGGAAATATGCAGATAGAAATCGATTTGAACTAGGTAGTATCGAAGAATTAGCCGAAGATATAAAGCAAAATGGACAATTGCAACCTGCTATAGTTCGAAAAATAAATTCTTTAGATTATACATATGAAGTAATTGCTGGTGAAAGAAGATGGAGAGCATGTTCTTTTGCTAATATAAATTTAAAGGTGGTTATAACAAATGAAGATGATGCTGGTTGTTTGGTTATTCAAACAAGTTAAAATAAGAAAAAAATTTTATCTGATTACTCTTTGGCTGTTTCTTATGAA
>CAZADN010000320.1:0-2058 GCA_964483895.1 uncultured Legionellaceae bacterium | reverse complement strand
AACACCAGAGTCTAAAGCTGCTTTTGCTTTATCATATGACATACAACTATTTATAGTATTAAAAAAAGTTTCTAAAGAACTGCTAGATATGCATCCTTCGACAATACCCTTAAATAAAGCATTTAATTCCTCCATCGTTGCATTTTCTAATGTATGGCGTAACCACATTAAAATCGAATCGTTAATTTTGCGCCTTTTTTTGGCATCCGCTAACATATGCAAAGAAAATATCGATAACTCCAGCTTATATAATTTTTGCAATTGATTACGTAAATTCTCACCATCCTTATTATCAAGAGCCATTAAGAACAAATGTGTACCATCTACCTGCAGTTCTTTCCAGTCCAAATTGGGATAATTGACTCCTAAATGATCGACACATAAAGTGATTAATGACTCGTTAGTATGATATTTTAAACACGCCAATATAGTTTTTTTCCTTGCCGACATAGTATCAGCAAAAGTATATAGTTTATCATCAACACCGTATGCTGGATGCATAATGGCTAATAGTCTATCCAGATCGGAGGCACCAAAGTTAGGCGATACCATGACACCATACGCTATAATACAGGAATTCAACGCATATTTATCGTTTGGGTAGCTTGTGTAGCTCTGATTAATGAAACGTAAAATGACTGATCGCACGCGCTTTTCTGAGTAATACAAATCCGTTATTGAAATATAGCTTATATCAGTTAATGGATAGTTGCATGCAATACAAGTCTCAAGATTATCTAATATAGACATAAGAGTTTTCCTAGACCTGTATTGAATTAGACTGCTACCCCTAAATAATTCCAACACTTGGTCGTCAATTTCAAGAGTAGTATTTTTCACATAAAAATCTAATAATTCTAATAAGAGAATAGAGTTATACCCATACTTTTGACAATCTAAAAATGCAACAACTGCAAATATAATAGAAGGTGAAAAGGGATTAGTCCGAATAAACTCGATAAGCTCATTATCTGACCAACAAGGGATAAGTTTTGGTTTTATATAATAAATAATCCAGGGAGAAAACGCGTTTAACTTAAGTATCTCCTTAGCAACATGCCTTGACATTCTAGACTGTAGACGTGTAAATACAGTCTCTCTTCTATCTTCAGATGCTTCAAGCATTACTAACCTACAAAAAGCAATCATTTCTTGTGTCGAAAACGAACCTACTACCTCATCACACCAGTGATTCACAACATATGAACTATGTTCATTAAGGGAAATCAACACATAAAGCAGAAGCTGGTTACCAAAAAACTGAAATAATTTAATAAGATTGAGCGAGTTTGGTGTAAAGTCAATCATTATTTCTTGATTACGTTCTCGCATTCCAATAACATTACGTGTACTAAGAGTGTTTTGACTTAAAGACGTGTCCAGGGCCAATAATTCGTAGCCTCGTCGATTTGCACTAATTGACTCAGCCATTAATAAAAGTTGTAATCCGGAATTATAAAAAGGATCTGTTACTTTAAGCGCTGCTTTAAAAATACCATACCCTTTAGAAAGCTCACCCAAACATATTAGATTTAAATCAAAATTATCATGTAGAAATCCCGAATTAATTATCTCTTCAGGAGTTTTGCCACAATATAAAAAGTAGATTAACCAACTAGCAAATTTCACTGGTGTATCCATGTGATTATTGTAAATCAATGATAAGAAAGATAATGGATTACTTTCTTCATTCAAAGTATTTTTAAGTATTTTAACCCATTCATCAACGGATCCGACTTGCTCTTCACAGTACAGAGACCATAAAGCATTTGCGTATTGATTTTCTACACGAAGCTTTGTATTGATTAAAGACAAAATATCATAAGCATTGTCTGATATCCTAGCATTTCTATCAATTTTTTGTATGAATGCCAACAAAAGTTCACGTAAGGAACAAATAGACTGATAAGCTGCAGCATCTCTATGCACTAAGCCATTTATTAGACATACTGTAATTGAACCAAGTTCACCGTCTACGACACGAAGCGCTTTAATTAAAGATGAGTGGCTAATTTCAGGGAACTGCGGTAATAACTCAATTATTTTTTTACGAAAAAA
>CAZADN010000319.1:0-2073 GCA_964483895.1 uncultured Legionellaceae bacterium | reverse complement strand
ATCTTAGATAGTAAATCGAGACGTGCTGAATTAGGTCTTGAACCAGTGAAACAACATTTACTCCTGACACGTTAT
Source organism: uncultured Legionellaceae bacterium (assembly GCA_964483895.1). Lineage (GTDB taxonomy): Bacteria > Pseudomonadota > Gammaproteobacteria > Legionellales > Legionellaceae > 2-12-FULL-35-11. The sequence goes on along the minus strand of CAZADN010000319.1, from coordinate 1,998 downwards.
TCTTTAACACGAGTAGAAAAAGGCGATATGCTTAGTGTAGATGATGTGTTGGATATATTATCCATCCCCTTATTGAGCGTTATTCCAGAATCACAAGCCGTATTACGCGCATCCAATGCAGGTGTACCCGTTACGTTAAACGGAGAAAGCGATGCGCATCAGGCTTATGCAGATGCTGTTTCTCGCTTATTAGGCGAAGAAATACCTTTTAAATTTATTAAACTAGAAAAAAAAGGTTTGTTACGCCGTCTCTTTGGCCGTGAGGAGGTAGCAACATGAGCTTGTTAGATTATATTTTTAGAAATAAACCTAAAAATACTGCGACGCTTGCTAAAGAACGTTTACAAATTATTGTATCTCATGAACGCAGAACCGAGAATAATTCCGACTTTTTACCGAGATTACAGCAGGAATTGATTGAAGTCATTGCTAAATATGTCGATATCGATCAAGACCAAGTCAAAGTTGAGCTGGAACGAACTGGGAATTGCTCGATATTAGAATTAAATATAACGCTACCTAATGCAGAAATAACTATAGGTAGTGGCGTTTAATGTTGGTCTATTATTCATTAGGGATTAAACGTTTTTCTCCAGGTTTTGATACTGCTACATAAACTAGACTGGCTTCCGAAACTTTAATTTGATTAGATTCATTTACCCCTTCTTGGTAACGTTCTGCATAGACTTCAACCTCTATCGTTACTGAAGTTTTTCCTACTGCGATAATCTTGGTATAAAAGCTTGCAATATCATAAATAAACAAAGGTTGTAAGAACTTTAATTCTTTAACAGCAACGGTAACGACAGGTCCCTTAGCACGTTGCGCAGCAGCAATAGCTCCAGCAATATCGATTTGTGACATCAACCAACCACCAAAAATATCACCGGCTTTATTGGCATCGTTAGGCCTGGTTTTTACCCGTAAAGTAGGTTCTAACAAATTAGTCATTTTATACTCGGTAGAATGAGGAGTTTAAGTATAGCAAAAAATTTTTTGATTTTTTTTAAATCATGCTGAGTTTTATAATTTGTGTTTTGATTGTTTTAAATAGTTAATAATAGCAAGAGGATTAGCAACAGTGGAACTGGCATTCCAAGTAGTTATATCATCTTTGTTATTGAAATATCCATAAAGCGCGATAAGACTATACATGCCCGCAGCATTAGCTGCATCGATATCGCATTTGGCATCACCAACATAAATGCAATTTTCTGGAAGGCAGCCTATGCATTCACAGGCATGTAATAAGGGTTGCGGGTGAGGCTTACTATATTTAAGCGTATCTCCAGAAATGATACATCTAGCTTTATTAAGTAATGGGAATTTTTTTATTAAATCTTTAGTTAAAATAGTCGATTTATTAGTGACAATGCCCCATGGCCATTTTTTTTCTTGCAAGTAATTAATTAAAGCTTCTACACCTGGAAATAAATGGGTATGTACACAAATATGTTGGACATAGTAATCGAGAAATTGTTTGCGCAACTGCGGAAAGATAGGATCCTTTACTTCGATTTGGAGTCCTAGGTTTAATAAGCCGGCTACACCAGAAGATATAGCAGGTCGAATGTTATCAATAGATAAAGGTTGTTTCCGTTGTGATTTTAAAACGTAATTGAGGGCAGCGGCTAAATCAGCAGCGGTATCTAGCAGGGTTCCGTCGAGGTCAAAAAGTATTCCATTTATACTTTTTGCACTTGAATTTTTGTCTGTGTTGCCGCTCAACTCGCAATCCTCATGTATAACATACGAACGAAGATTGTTTCATTCTAGCGGCGCTTTGCCAAAAATCCAATTGCTGTGAGTAGATTTTTACATGTTTTGAAATTGCAAATGGCACAACTAAGCACGCTTTTTAAAAGCAGCAAGATAATTGACTCGGATATCTTTTCCTAAGGCATAATGTTGGGTGAGAGGATTATAGTGGATGCCTTGAAACTTTTGCAGTATCAAATTAGCTTGTCGAGCTGCGCTAGCCAATTCTGAAGGGCGAAT